>NZ_JBPKJK010000010.1:0-99361 GCF_051756985.1 Saccharothrix sabaoui | reverse complement strand
CCAGCTCGTCGTCGCTCACGCACACGAGCTGGTGCGTCCAGCGCGCCGCCCACCGCTCCCAGGCCAGCGACAGCCGCCCCACCACGCCGGTGGCGGTCTGGAACGACCACAGGTGCGGCTGGAACAGCGTCGGCCGACGCCCCCGCAGCACGAGCCGCCCGACCAGCCCGGCCTTGGAGCTGTGCAGGTGCACGACGTCGGGCCCCAGGCGGCGCAGCACCGCCCGCAGCCGCAGCCACTCGCCGGGCACGGACGGCCCGGGGTGGCGGCCCGCGCGCCACTCGTGCACCTCGACCCCGGCGGCGCGGGCGCGGTCGGCGAGCGGCCCCGGCGGGCACACCACCGCGACCGCCCAGCCCGAGCGCCGCTGCGCCACCGCCAGCTCCAGCACGACCCCGGCCACGCCCGCCGTCACGGGCTGGCTCACGTGCACGACCCTCACCGGCGCAGCACCTCCCTGTTCGCGGCCACCACGACCGCACCGCACACCACCACCAGCACCACCCCTTCGACGAGCGCGCCGGGCACCGACCCGGGCGGTCCGAACACGTCCCCCGCGGCGTGCGCGACGAGCGCGCAGCACCCGAACGCGGCCAGCACCCCGGCCGCGCCGCGCAGCACCGACCGGGTCGGCGGGGCCAGCCCGCGCCGGGCCAGGGCGCGCCACGTCACCGGCACCAGCGCCCACGCGGCCCCGGCCTGCACGGCGGCCACCGCGACCACCCCGTACCGGGTGGCCACCGCGAGGCCGGCGACGAGCACGACGAGGTGCGCCACCTCCAGCGCCAGGTAGCGGCGGGCGTGGCCGGCGGCCTTGAGCACCTGGTACCAGACGTGCAGCAGGCTGATCCCCAGGCCGTACAGGCACAGCAGGGCCAGCGGGACGGCCGCGCCCGCCCAGCGCTCGCCGAACACCACGACCCGGTCGGCGAGCACGGCGGTCACCGCGTACAGCCCGCCGGTGAGCAGGAGCACGGCGAGCGTGAACCGACCGACCACCCCGGACAGCCCGCGCCCCTCGCGCAGGTACCGCGCGCACAGCGGCAGCACGACGCCGCCGAGCACCACGGCGACCAGGACGTAGGGCACCCAGGCGATCCGGTACGCCAGCGAGTACACGCCGACCGCCTCGGCGCCCAGCACGCGGGCGACGGCCAGGTAGTCCAGGTTGATCAGCAGCACCGCCACCAGCGCGCCGGGTCCGACGACCGCGATCCACGCCAGTGCCTCCCGCGCGGCGGCGGCGTCCCACACCGGTCGCACCCGCACGCCGACGACCACGCCCAGCACGGGTTGCGCCACCGCCGTGCACAGCAGGCCGACCACGAGCGAGCACGGGCCGTTGCCGGACGCGGCGAGCACGATCGTGACGGCCGCGCCGAGCACGGCGGAGCCCGCGTCGGGCAGCAGCCGGCGGCGGAAGTCGAGGTCGCGGTGCAGCAGGCCCATCTGCACGCCCGCCACCGCCGAGAACGGCAGGCTCGGCGCGGCCAGGCGCACCAGCGGCGCGACCGGCGCGTCCAGCGCGAGGGCGATCGCGTCGGCCGCGAGCACCAGGCCCGCGGCGAGCACCAGGCCGGTGCCCGCGCTGAGCACGAGCAGCGTGCCCGCCACCCGCCGCGGGTCGCGCCCGGTGCGGCTGACCACGTCGTAGACGCCCATGGACTGCACGACCTGGCCGATGTTCACCAGCGCCACCGCGAGCGCCACCAGCCCGAGCCCCTCGGAGGTGAGGAACGCGGCGAGCACCAGCGTCACGGCCATCTGGCTGCCCTTGCCGACCAGGTTGACCAGGAACAGCCACAGCGAGCCGCGCACGGCGACGTGCCCGGTCACGTCCGCGCGGACCTCAGCGCGACCGCCACCAGCAGCGCCCAGGCCACGACCAGCGCCACGCCGTCCGCGGTCACGTCGACGCGCGCGCCGAACAGGTCGCGGACCGCCGTGCCGACGAAGTGCAGGTGCGCGAACGGCACCGCGACGGCGAGCAGCGCGAGCCCGAGCCGCCCGTCCCGCCCCCCGCCGTCCTGCTTCCGGCCGCGCCACCACACCGCGGCGACCGCCGCCGCGGCCGGCACGGCGATCAGCACGTCACCGGGCTGGTGCACCGCGCAGACCACCACGGCCAGGCAGGTGAGCAGGTCCGCGACCTCGGCCGACCCCGCGCGGTCGAGCCGCCGCACCAGCACCGCGCTCACCGCGAGCACGCCGACCAGCGCCAGGCCCTCCGCGCCCGGCGGCAGCCAGCCGGTCACCCGGTGGAGCACCGCGGCCACGTCGACGCGCTGGGCGGTCATCGAGTCCACCGCGCCGTACGAGGTGGCGCTCGCGTGGGCCAGGTTCGCCGCGAGGGCGTCCACGAAGGACGCGACGCCCTGGCGCAGGACCAGCGGCACCAGCACCACCAGCGACGCCACCGCCGCGACGGCCGTGCCGGTCACCGCCACCCGTCGCGAGCCGCGCGCGAACAGCAGCAGCGCCAGCGGCAGGCCGAACTGGGGCTTGAGCCACGCCAGGGCCAGCGCCACCGCCGCCCAGCGCGGGTGCCGGTCGCGGGCCAGCAGCGCGCCCGCCGCGCCGACCGCGATCAGCGGGTTCACCTGGCCCACGTACAGCTGCGCCTTGCCGACCTGGCTGAGCAGCAGCAGGGCCGCGACGACGGCGGTGCCCAGCGCGAGCGGCACGTGCGGGCGCAGCCGGCCCGCCGCGAGGACGGCCAGCACCAGCAGCAGCACCAGGGACGCCAGCGCGAACGCCACCGCGCCCACCCGGTAGCCGGGCAGCGCGAACGGGGCGTGCAGCAGCAGGTGGTAGGGCTGGTAGAGGTTGAAGTTCTGCCGCACCGGCCAGTGCGCGAACATCACCGCCGGGTGGTACGGGTTGCCGCCGTCGAGGAACTCGCGGACCGGGAAGTAGAGCGCGTCGCGGAAGTCCTGCATCCGCTCCTCGGGCAGGTTCGCCCGGGTCGGCACCGGCACCCGCCACGCGGGCAGCAGCGCCCGCCACGCCGCCGCCGCGCCGACGAGCGCGACGGCGGCCACGACGAGCCGGGTCCGCCGCGCGGGCGCCACCGTCGTCACGACAGCACCACCGCGACGACCGCGGCGGACGCGGGCAGCGAGCCGACCACGGCCGCCAGCTCCTCCTGCCGCCCGTCCTTCGGCGCGACCGCGACGACCGCGTCCCCGTCCGCGGGCTCGGCGGTCTTGTCGGGCAGCGCGGCGGCCAGCTCCTCGGCGCGCCCGGTCAGCCCCGGCACGACCGGCACGACGCGCGCGGGCCGGGCGGATGCGTCGCACAGCACGGTCAGCCGCTCGACCAGGTCGGGGTCGTCGTCGTCCAGGACGGTCACCGGGTGCCGCGCGCCGCCGGCGACCAGCGCGGCCCGCACCCGGTCGCGGGGCCGCGTGCGGCGCAGGTGCCCGGCGGCCCACGTGCCGAGGCCCGCGACCACGGCGGCGGCCAGGGCGAGGCCGAACGCCAGCGGCCGGTCCGGCGCGACGCGGGTGGTCTCCGGCCGGTCGAGCAGCCGCAGCCGCGCGGCCGGGGCGAGCAGGTCGGCGTCCACCACGGCCCGCGCGATCTGCGCGGCGGCCTGCGCGGCCTGCTCGGCGGTCGGCGCGCGCACGGACAGCCGGGCCAGGCCCGAGGCGGGCACCAGCTCGACCGACACGCGGCCGGCCAGCTCACCGGCCGTCGTGCCCAGGGTCTCGGCGGGGGCGCGCAGCACGGACGGGCTGCGCGCCAGCTCCACCAGCGCGGGCAGCGACAGCGCCACCACCTCGCCGAACCCGGCGGTGCCCGGTTCGGCGGCCACGGGGCCCGCGAGCAGCCCGACGCGGCTCTCGTGCTCCTCGCCGCGCACCTCGACGGCGAGCACCACGACGACGGCGACCAGCAGCGCCGCCGCGAGGCTCGTGACCAGCTGCCGCCTCACGTGCGCCCGCCCGTGACCGCGGTGCGCAGCAGCTCGTCGTAGGACCGCATGAGCAGGACCGGGTCGTGCGCCTTCCGCACGGACACGCGCCCCGCCTCGCCCAGCGCGGACCGGGCCCGCTCGTCGAACAGCAGCGAGCGCAACGCCTCCGCGGTGGCGCCCGGGTCGCGGCGCGGCACGACGACACCGCCGCCGCCGGCCAGCGCCTGGCGCACGCCGTCCACGTCGGTCGCGACCACCGGGCGGCCCGCCTCCAGCGACTCCAGCACCGCGACCGGCATCCCCTCCCAGTCGCTGGTGAGGACGGTCAGGTCGGCGGCGGCCAGCAGGTCGGGCACGTCGCAGCGGTTGCCCAGGAACACCACCCGGTCGGCGACGCCCAGGTCGGCGGCGAGCTTCTCCAGGTCGTCGCGCAGCGGGCCGTCGCCGGCCAACCACAGCACGGCGTCGCCGCCCAGCTCCGCCCACGCCTCCAGCAGCACGTCGTGCCGCTTCTGCGGGGCCAGCCGGGCCGGGCACAGCGCGACCGGCACGTCGGGGCCGACGCCGTGCACGGCGCGGACCGCGTTCCGGTCGACCCGCTCGCGCTGCGGGAACACCGCGTTCGGGATGACGACCGGGTCGGCGACGCCGGCGGCGCGCAGCCGTTCGGCGGTGGCGTCGGCGACCGCGACGACCGTGCGCGAGGTGCGGCGCAGTATGCGGGCCGCGCCCCCGTAGTCGGCCTCGGCGACGCCGTGGAACACGGTCAGCAGCGGCACCCGGCGAGGCAGCACGGCGAGCCGGGCGACGAGGCTGGCCGACACGTTGTGCGCCAGCACCACCTCGGGCCGGAAGCTGCGGACCGCGGCCTTGGCGGCCGTGGTGGCGCGCAGCACGCCGGTCGCCTTCCGCTGCGCCACCGGCACGGTGAACGTGGGCACGCCGAGCGCGCGCAACGCCTCCGCCCGGTGCCCGCCGCCGCTGGCGACGGCGGACTGCCAGCCGAACTGCCCGCCCGCGCGGGCCATCCCGGCGACCAGGGCTTCGGCGCCCCCGGTCCCCATCTCACTGATCACGTGGAGCACACGCAACGTCGCTCGTTCTCCTCAGACGCAGGTCGGCCGCGGCGACGACCGCCACCAGCGACCACAACGGCAGGTAGTACTGCTGGGACAGGAAGGTCGAGGCGACCACGACCGCGATCAGGGACGCCTGGACGGCGACGACCGGCAGCGGGTCGGCGGTGGTGCGCAGGACGCGTTCGGCGGTCACCGCGGTCAGCACGAGGAGGGCCGCGAACAGCGCGAAGCCGGGCAGCCCCAGCTCGGCGGCGACCTCCAGGTACATGTTGTGCGCGACCGGGGACTGCTCGTCGACCTCGGCGTTGTGCGAGGCCGCCGGGTAGCCGGCGCGGAACCCGCCGGGACCGACGCCGAGGCCGGGGTGCTCGGCGAGCATCCGCGCCGCGGCCTGCCAGCGCAGCTCGCGGGTGTCGACGTTGGTGCCGGCGATGTGGGTCTTCTCGCCGAGCGCCCGGTCCAGCTCGGGCCCGAAGAACAGCGCCGCGACCGCGCCGAGCGCGACCAGCGCCCCCACCGCGCCCGCGAGTGCCCTGAGCGGCAGGGCGCGCCGGGCGAGCAGCCACGCGACGGCGGCGGTGAGCGCCAGCCCCCCGCCGCGCGAGAACGTGGCCGCCGCACCGGCCGCGAGGGTGGTGGCGGCGACGGCGAGCACGGCGGTGCGCCCCCGCCCGGACCAGGCGGACCCGGCGAGCACGGCGGTGCGCCCCCGCCCGGGCCAGGCGGGGCGGCGGGACGTCCTCGCGCGCAGCGCGACCAGCAGCGGCAGGGCGGCGACCAGGAAGTAGGCCAGGTCGTTCGGGTCCTCCAGCGGCCCGGTGGCGCGGGTCTCGCCGAGCGCCAGGGTGCTGTGCAGCGCGCCCGCCGCCGCGACCACCGCGCCGCCCACCGCCGCCGCGAGCAGCGACCTGATCGGCAGCTCCCGCGCGGCCACGTCCATCAGCACGACCGTGACCAGCAGGAACGGCAGCCAGCGGAGGGCGTACTCCATCGTGTAGGCGCCCCCGGCGTGCAGCGCCGAGGAGGCGAGCAGGACCACCGCGAGCAGCCCGAGCAGGGCGTGCGCCGGGTGCGGTTCGGGCGCCCGGCGCTCCCTCACCCGCGTCACCGCCCACGTCACCACGAGCAGCGCGGGCGCCACCTTGGCCAGCTGGCCGTGCACCTGGAGCAGGTAGCCCTCCAGCGGCGCGGCGAAGACCGTCGCGCACGCGGACAGCCGCAGCGGGGAGGTCATCCGGAGCGCACCAGCAGGTCCGCGTCGCGGTCGCGCAGGCCGGGGGCGAGGCGGCGCACGTGCTCGCCGGTGCCCACGACGTCGAAGTGCGCCCGCAGCGCGCCGAGCACCCACCCCAGGAACACGACCTTCCGCGCGCCGGGCACCGCCATGCCGGGGAAGAACCCCATGCCCGGCGCCTCGGCCGCGCCCAGCACGTCCGTGGGGTGCAGCAGCAGCGACGGCTGCACGCCGCGCGCCCGGCACAGCCGCAGCGCGGTCCGGAAGTAGCCCCGGGCCAGGCGGGGCGAGACCTGGTGCAGCTGGAGCAGGTAGGAGCCGTGGATGGGCACGCGCAGCAGCGGCATCGTGGTCACCGGCAGCTCGACCAGGCCGGTGCCGACGCGCCAGCGGTAGGCGGTGTTGGGCGCGCGGACCCGGCCGAAGCCGCCGAACAGGTCCTCCGCGCCGCCGTCCGGCGCGGTGCGGTTGTGGTAGGCGCGGGCCAGCGGTCCGACCCAGGTGGGCAGGGTGCTGGCGTCGTAGCGGTAGCCGCGTTCGGCGAGCAGGGCGAGCAGGGTCGGGGTGACGCTGTAGCCGGGGCCGCGGAACCCGGTGGGGCGCGGCGCGCCGGCGGCGGTGATCGCGTCCTCGGTGCGGACCAGCTCGGCCTCCAGCTCGGCGCGGGAGTAGCGGTGCAGCCACGGCTCGTGCCCGTACGAGTGGTTGGCGACCTCGTGGCCCGCCGCGGCGATGTCGGCCACGGCGCGCGCGCCGTCCTCGCGCTCGGCGTCCGCGCCGACCACGAACACGGTGGTGGTCAGGCCGTGCTCGCCGAACACCTCCAGCAGGCGGGGCACGGCGGTGGGCAGGAAGCTCGGGCGGGCCTCCCACGCCGGGTCGCCGTGCGTCTTGAGGTACGCCCAGAGGTTGTCCAGGTCGAGGGAGACGCTGGCGGTGCTCATGCCGCCGCCCGGGCGGGTGCGCGGGCGACCCGGCCGGCCGAGCCGAGCGCGAGGACGCCGCCGACGACGAGCGCGACGCCCACCGCGACCCACCACTCGCGGCCGGGCGTGACGCGGTCGCCGAGCGCGGCGACGCCGACGACCGAGGTGATCACGACGGTGGTGGCGTCCATGGTGGCCGCGGTGGGGGTCGCCGGGCCGCGCCGCAGGCCGAGGGCCAGGTAGGACTGCCCGACCAGGGCGGCGAACGCGGTCAGCCACGCCAGCGGGTGCAGCGGGAGGTCGGTCGCGGGTTCGTCGGCGATCGTGCGGCTGGTGATGGCCACGACGGCGAACGCGAGGCCGGCCAGCGCGGCGAGCGGCACGACGCCCGTCACCCACCGCTGCACCAGGACCAGCGCGAGGAGGGGCAGGCCGAACAGGACCAGGCCGGGTCCGGTCGGCACGTCGTGCGCGGTCGACGGGGTGGCGGCGGCGACCAGCAGCACGAGCCCGGCGGCCATCACGACGAGCACGGCGACCTCGACGGGCCGCACGCGCCAGCCGAGCGCGAGGACGCCGAAGGCGGTGGCCAGCCCGACGGCGCAGGACGCCCCGGCCTGCACGAGGTACAGCGGCAGGTCGGCGCGGGCGAGGAACGCGAGCGCGAACCCGGCCACCTGGCCCGCGAAGCCGAGCAGGTAGAGCCGGTCGCGCAGGAGCCGGGCGAGCAGGCCGAGGCCGTTCGCGGTGTCGTCGGCGCGTCGGGAGGCGACGGACTGGGCGACGATGCCCAGCGCGTACATCACCGCGGACGCGGCGAGTGGGAGGTATCCGGTCACGAGCCTCTTCCCTGCACGGCGCGGGCGTGATCCCGACGACGGTGGGGCAGCGTAGAACCCGACGACCCGCGTCTCGTTCGAGCGATGGGGCGTTACCTGATCGAGGGATAACCCTGACTACGCAACGAGACCAACGGACCGTGTTGCCGAACCAGCAACTTTTGTTGTCACTCTTCCGAGGGGTCTCACACCATGGCGGTATGACCACTGCGGAACAGAACGCGGAACAGAACTGGGACGACCTCTACCGGGTGCGCGCGCAGGAGCGCGGACGGGTGTGGTCGGGCAAGCCGAACGAGCTGCTGGTGCGCGAGGTCGCCCACCTCGACCCCGGCACGGCGCTGGACCTCGGCTGCGGCGAGGGCGGCGACGCGCTGTGGCTCGCCGCGCAGGGCTGGCGGGTGACGGCGGTCGACGTGTCGGGCGTCGCGCTGGCCCGCGCCGAGGCGGCGGCGGTCGAGGCGGGCGTGGCGGACCGGGTCGAGTGGCGGCGGCACGACCTGTCGCGCACGTTCCCCGAGGGCGAGTTCGACCTGGTGTCGGCGCAGTTCCTGCACTCGGAGTGGGCGGCCGAGGGCGAGCGCGACAGCATCCTGGCGCGCGCGGCCGAAGCCGTCGCGCCGGGCGGCGTGCTGCTCGTCGTCGGGCACGCGGGCTGGCCGTCGTTCGTCACCGAACCGCCGATCGACCACCGCTTCGCGACGAACGCGGAGGTCCTGGCCCACCTGGACCTGGGCGACGACTGGGTGGTGGAGGTGGACGAGAGCGTGGAGCAGGAGGTCACGCACGGGGACCGGCACGGCACGCGCGCCGACCACGTGCTGCGGGTGCGCCGCCGGCCGGCCGCCGACCGCGGCTAGGCGCCGAGGCGCTCGACCAGGGAGGTGAGGGCGTCGCCCAGGGGCAGGTCCACGCGCGTCGTCGCGTGGGCGTCGCCCCTGGTCTCGCCCCGGTTGACGATGAGCACCGGCTTGCCGGCGCCCGCCGCGTGCCGGAC
Organism: Saccharothrix sabaoui; assembly: GCF_051756985.1. Classification (NCBI taxonomy): domain Bacteria; kingdom Bacillati; phylum Actinomycetota; class Actinomycetes; order Pseudonocardiales; family Pseudonocardiaceae; genus Saccharothrix; species Saccharothrix sabaoui. The sequence continues at coordinate 90,367 of NZ_JBPKJK010000010.1, read as the reverse complement.
GAACCGCAGACCGGACATGACGGTCAGCGACGACCCCAGCACGAGCAGGGCGTCGGCGGCGTCCACCAGCCGGTAGCACTCGTCGACGCGGGCGCGGGGCACGTTCTCGCCGAAGAACACCACGTCCGGCTTGAGCACGCCCCCGCAGTCCGCGCAGTCGACCAGCCGGAACCCGCGCACGTCGTCGTCCGCGAGGTCCACGTCGCCGTCGGGGTTGATCCCGGTCGCGGTGCCGCCGAAGTCCGGGTTGGCCGCGCGCAGCCGGCGGTCCAGCTCCTCGCGCGGGCTCGTGCGGCGGCACGACAGGCAGACGACCCGGTCGAGGCTGCCGTGCAGCTCCACCACGCCGGGCGTGCCGGCGGCCTGGTGCAGGCCGTCGACGTTCTGCGTGATGACGCCGGCCAGGTGCCCGCTGCCCACCAGGCGCGCCACGGCCCGGTGGCCGGCGTTGGGCGCGGCGCGGGCGATGGTGCGCCACCCGAGGTGGCTGCGGGCCCAGTACCGGCGCCTGCCCCCGACGCCGCCGGTGAACTCGTCGTAGGTCATCGGGGTGTGCTTGCGCAGGCTGCCCGCCGCGCCCCGGTAGTCGGGGATGCCGGACTCCGTCGACAGGCCCGCGCCGCTGAGCACCAGCGCGTTGCCCCGGCCGACGACCCGCACGACCTCGTCCAGGCTCGTGGTGCGCGGCAGCGGCGAGCCGGTGGACGTCCAGCTCAGGGTGGGCCGCGTCCTCATGCACCCCAGGTTACGTGGCCGGCCCGGGTTTCCCCGGCCGGCGACCTCGGTGCCGCCCTCCCGCCGCACCGGCCTAGAGCCGGAAGTCCGCGCGCACCAGGGCCGAGTCGAACGCGCGGTTGCCGGACTGGACGGGCATGGTGTCGCCGGGGCGCGGCCCGACCAGGGCGGCGGCCTCGGCGGGCAGGCCGGTCCGGTGGTCGACGAGGGTGACGTCGAGGGGCGCGCCCGGGTCGAGGTCGCAGGTGATGTCGCGCGGCACGGGCCCGTACAGCTCCAGGACCCGGGCGTCCAGGTCGAAGCCGCCGGTGCGGCAGCCGGTCACCGGGAGGGTGACCTGGGTGCGCCACGCCGACGGGGTCGGGGTGACCCGGAACGCGACGGTGCGCCGGTCCCCCGCCACGTCGGCGGTCAGGACGGCGGTCGGCGCGGGCAGGCCCAGGTCGGGGGCGTCGGCGCGCATCAGCTCGGTGGTGAGCGCCGGGTGCTCGTCGGTCAGCACGACCCGCTCCGGGTCGTCGCCGAGCACCCTCGACGTCCACTCGTCGGGTCGCGGGTCCGCGGACAGCCACGACGCGCCGCCCGGCGCCTGGAGGTAGATCAGCGAGTTCGGGCGCTGGTCGGCCTCGGTGAAGTCCACCCGCACCGCGCCCACCGCCACCAGGGCCAGCGCGAGCAGCGCGGTCACCGGCGCGGCGGGGCGGGGCAGGTCGGCCAGCAGCGGCAGCAGCAGGACGCCCGCCAGCAGCGCGAACGCCACGCCGGCGGCGGCCAGCGGCATGCCCAGGGCGACCAGGAGGGTGCCCACCAGCGGCGGGTGGACCGCGGCGGCGGCCAGCGGCGGCAGCACGCGCAGGCGGGGCAGCCGCAGCGCGGCCAGGCCGAGCAGCAGCGGCCACTGGAACAGGAAGCTCGCCCCCGGCACGAGCAGGGCGGACGCGACCAGCAGCACGGCCGTCAGGACCAGCGCGCCGGCCAGCAGCTCGTCCCGCGCGCAGCGCCGCAGCAGGCGCACGGCCACGAGCAGCACGGCCAGGCCGAGCAGCAGGAACCCGGCGACGAACCAGCCCCGCTCGGGCGGCTCGGACAGCGCGAGGAAGCCCAGCTCGGGCCGCGCGGCGGCGACCAGGGCCCACACCCCGAACGCCGCGCCGCCCGCGACGAGCACCGCGCCGGCCGACCCGCCGGCCGCGAGCAGCACCCGCCGCCACGCCCACCGTCCCCTGTGGACGAACAGGGTCGCGGCGAGGCCCAGCGCGGTCAGCAGCGCGAGCACCACCGCGAACCACACCGGGTAGTGCACCAGCACGCGGGAGAACAGGTCGAAGTAGACCGCCGGCGAACCGTCCACGGCCCGCAGGTCGCGCTCCCCCAGCACCCGCGCCAGGCCGAGCATCGTCTCGCCGTGGTGCTGGAGGCTGCCCCGGTCCAACCGCCCCAGGTCGTCGTGAGGCGAGTGGTAGTCGTGCACGTGCTCGATGAACGCGCTGTTCAGCCCGCGCGCACCCGCGTCGAGGAACACCGAGAAGTCGCTGTAGTTCGGCATCAGCCGGTACACCTCGTAGGCCAGCGAGTTCGCGATCGGCCGGCTCGACGCCCCGGCGAACGCCTCCACCAGCGGCCCGTTGCCGGGGCCCGTCTCGAACATCCACACCGGCCCGCCGCTGCCCCGCGCCTCCCAGTTGAGCACCGCGCCGTACTCCCCGACGCCGTGGCGCCGCACGAACGCCTCCGCGCCGAGCGTCCCCGCCTCCTCGCCGTCGGTGAACAGGAACACCACGTCGTTGCGCACCCCGGCGAACGACAGGGCGCGCAGGGTCTCCAGCATCGCCGCGACCGCCGCGCCGTCGTCGGCCGCGCCCGGACCGGTCGGCACCGAGTCGTGGTGCGCGACCAGCAGCAGCGCCTTGCCGCCGCTCAGCGCCGGGTCGGAGCCGCGCAGCCGGGCCACCACGTTGTGCGCGGTCGCCACCCGCCGCACGTCCCGCCACGGGTGGACCACCTCGTCGGACTCCTCGGTCACCTCGGCGCCCAGCTCGCGGGCCGTGCGCACGAGGTGCTCGCGGACGCGTTCGTTGTCCGCCGAACCGATCGGGTGGGGCCGCTGCGCGATCTCCCGCAGGTGCTCCTCGGCGCGGCCCGCGGCGAACGCGGCGGCGGGCGCGTCGGCCACCGGGGCGGGCGGGCGGAACGCCAGCACGGCCAGCGCGGCCACCGCGGCGAGCAGCGCGAGCAGCACCGGCGACCAGCGGGAACGGTCCTCCTCGATCATCCGGTGACCTTAAGCCGGCCGTCGTCCACAAAGCACGGGGGAACGTTCGCGGAACCGCATCCGGACGCTTCCGGCGAACCGGACCACCGCGTAACGTCAGCCGGTGGTCCGCTGACGGAGGAGGTCCGATGAACACCCCCCGGGACGGCGTCCTGTCGGAAGACCCGTTCGCGTCCGCGCTGCGCGCCGCGATCACCGCCCGCGGCCTGGGCCTGGACCGCATCCAGGAGCGGCTGAGGCACCGCGGCACCACGATCAGCGTGGCCGCGCTGAGCTACTGGCAGTCGGGTCGCCGCAGGCCGGAGCGCAGCGGCTCGCTGGTGGCGGTGCGGCACCTGGAGGAGGTGCTGGACGTGCCGCCGGGGTCGCTGACCGCGCTGCTCGGCGCGCCCCGGGCGCGCGGGCGGACCAAGCGGCCGTTCCACGGCCCGTCGCTGGAGGAGATGTGGCCGGAGAGGGCCCGGCTGGGGCCGCTGCTCTCGCGCGTCGACACCGACACCGACGAGGCGCTGACCCGCATCTCGCTGCACGTGCAGGTGGAGGTCGCGGCGGACCGGGGGCTGCGCACCGTGCGCACCCGCCAGGTGCTGCGCGCCAACCGCGACGGCGTGGACCGCTGGCTGACCGTGCAGGACACGACCCAGAACGGCCCGGCGCCGACGATCGTGCCGCTGCGGTCGTGCCGGCTGGGCAAGGTCGCGCGCGACGAGCGGACCGGGGTGGTCGCGGCGGAGCTGCTGTTCGACGGACCGCTGGCGCGCGGCGAGACGATCGTGGTCGAGCACGCCACGGAGATGGCCGGCCCGCCGTACCCGCGCGGCGACGACACGTACTGCCGCAAGTTCCGCGCGCCGATCCACGACTACGTGGTGGAGGTGCGGTTCGACCGGGCCGAGCTGCCCGTGTCGTGCCACCACTACACGACGACCCCCGACCACCCCGACCCCGACCACCACCGGCGGATGCCGGTCACGCCGGACGGCTACACGCACGCCGTGGCGCTCGGCTTCGGCCCCGGCACCTTCTGCGTGGGCTGGCGGTGGCCCGAGGGATGATCGGGTGGTGATCACCGGGCACACCGCCCGACCGCCCTCGGTCGACGACGCCGAGGCGCTGTTCGCGCTGGTCCAGGCGTACACGCGGGCCGTCGTCGGGTTCGCCGACAGCTCGCTCGACGACGTCCGCGACGAGCTGGCCGAACCCGGTTTCGTGCCCGGGCGGGACGCGCGGGTGGTGTTCGACGCGGGCGGGGCGCTCGTCGGCTACGGCATCGCCGACGCCCGCGGCGGCGGGCACGTGGACGCGCGGCGGGCCGTGCACGCGGTGTGGAACGCCTCGTTCGCCGGGCAGTCCGGGTTCGAGCCGAAGCCCTGCGACGAGTGGCGGACCGGGCCGGCGCGGAAGTCGATCTTCTCCTGGGACGACCTGTGGCTCGCCGAGCCGGTCGGGTTCCCGGAGTGCACGGACCAGTTCCTCGACCAGGGCTGCGGGTACGTGGGCCACCTGGGCGTGCCAGGGCCCGCACGGGGGCGCGGCGTGGGCCGGTACCTGCTGCGGCACGCGTTCCACCGCGACGCGGCGGCCGGTCGGGCGGGCACGCTCCTGCACGTGGACTCGGCCAACCCGACGCCCGCGCTCGGCCTGTACGGGTCCGGTCGGCATGCGCCCGGTGCTGGTGCTCGACGCGTGGCGGGCGCTGCTGCCCACCTCCTAGGAGGCGGGCGTCAGGGGGTGGCCGGGCCTTGGCGGGCCGCGCTCACCCCTGGCTGTCGATCATCCACTGGCCGTCGACCTGCACCAGCGTGTAGACGTGGTTCTCCTGCTCCTGACCGCCGCCGGGCCGGGTGTAGGTGATGGTCGCGGACACCGTGTTCGGGCCGGTCGCCTGCACGTTGCTCGCCTCGACCTCGGTGAAGTCGTTCCAGAAGTCCTCGTAGGAGGCGTAGGACAGGCCCCGGCTGGCCTTGAAGTTGTCGGTCAAGCGGGCGAAGAGGCCCTGGAGGTTGCCCGGGAGCTGGCCGTAGTAGTCGCTGATCGCCTGGTCGGGGCTGGCGGGGGTGGGCGGCGGCGCGTCGGACGTGGTGGTCGTCGCCTCGGCCTCGGTCGTGGTCGTGGTGGTGGTCGCCGTGGGTTCCCGCTGGTCGCCGGTGGTGCCCTGGGGCTGCTGCGCGGGCGGCTCCCCGGCCGGCGCGGTGGAGGAGGCGGCGGGGTCCGGCTGCGCGCCCGGCGACTCCTCGCCGTTCCGGTTGAACAGCCAGACGAGCAGCCCGGCCAGGGCCACGACCAGCACCACGGCGGCGAGCCCGAGCAGGGCCTTGCGGTTGCCGGCCTTGTCCTCGTCGCGGGGCTCGGGCCGGGCCTGCCGCGGGGGCGGGGGCGGCGGCGACTGGGGGCGGATCGGCGGGGCGGCCTGCGAAACCGGTTTCGCGGTGGTGGCGACCGGGGCGGCGGCCGGGGCCGGGGGCTGGGCGGCGGGCTCGGGCGGCGTCGGTTCCGGGTCCGGCAGGCTCGTCATGATCGCGGTCGCCGCCGGGGCCTTCTTCGTCGGCGCCGGGGTCGGCTCGCCGTCGAACCGCACCTCCTGGAGCATCCGCACGGCCTCGTCCATGGTCGGCCGGGTCGCCGGGTCCGAGTCGAGCAGGCGCATCAGCACGGGGGCCAGCGGGCCGGCGTTCGACGGCGGGGCGAACCGGCCGTCGGCGACCCGGTGCAGCAGGGCGATGGTGTTGCCGTCCAGGCCGAACGGCGGTTCGCCCTCCACCGCGGCGTACAGGGTCGCGCCGAGCGCGAACACGTCGGCGGGGAACTCGCCCTTGCCGCCGCGGGCCACCTCCGGCGACAGGTAGGCGGGCGTGCCGACGAGCATCCCGGACGCCGTCACGGTCACCTCGTCCGCCGCGCGCGAGGTGCCGAAGTCGGTGACCTTGACCGTGCCGAACTCGGTGACCAGCACGTTGCCGGGCTTGACGTCCCGGTGCACGACGCCGGCGGCGTGCGCGGCCGCCAGGCCGGACGCGAGCTGCCCGCCGATCCGCGCCACCTCCTCGGCCGGGAGCCTGCCGCGCTCGGACATCACGGTGGCCAGGCTGCGCGACGGCAGGTACTCCATGACCAGCCACGGGTGGCCGTCGTGCTCGACGACGTCGTAGAGCGCGATCACGTTGGCGTGCTGGAGGCGGGCCGCGATCCGGCCCTCGCGCACGGCGCGGTCCACCGACTCCTGGTCGAAACCGGTGCGGGCCAGCAGTTCCTTGACCGCCACGACGCGGCGCAGCCGGACGTCCTCCGCCCGCCACACCACGCCCATCCCACCCGAGCCGATCCGCTCGGTCAGCTTGTACCGACCTGCGATCGTGCGGTCCTCCACCGGTGCTCCCAACGTCGCGCGCACGTCAGCGCCGGGGGTACCCGATCAGGTGTCCCCTCGAACGTGTGTCTCAGTCGTAACACTTCCAGTAGGGGTTTGTCCGCTCACCACGCGGGAGGGGACCGCACTGATCAACACGTCGTCCGCTGGGCGCCCGACCGGCGCGTCCACACCGGAGCCGGCGGGCGCCGGGCGCGGCGGCCCGCCCCCGTCGATCACCCCTCCGCCACCCACACCGGGGCGTCGGAACCCCACCGCGTCGGACCGCGCCCCCAGGCGACCGGCGCGCCGTCGTAGCTCACCGGGCACACGGCGTGCCGCAGCGGGCCGTACGGCGACGGGGTGGTGGTCAGCCACCGCTCCGGGTCGTGGGCACCCGCGGGCGCCGGCGTCGCGCGGACCCCGTGCAGCAGCCAGGACGCCGTGCCCGCCAGCGACAGCCGCACGTGCCGCCCGCCGGGTTCGGCCAGGCCCCGCAGCACGGCGGCGGCCAGCAGGTAGCCCGTGCCGTGGTCCAGCGCCTGCGCGGGCAGCACGCCCGGCACGCCGTCCCGGCCCTCGACGGCGGCGATGCCGGTGGCGGCCTGCACGAGGCTGTCGAACCCGCGCCGCCGCCCCCACTCCCCCTCGTACCCCCAGGCCGACAGCTGGGCGACGACCAGGTCCGGCCGCCGGGCGAGCAGCGCGCCGGGCGCCAGGCCGTGCCGGTCCAGGGCGCCGGGGCGGTAGCCGGTGACCACGACGTCCGCCCGGTCCAGGAGGTCGTCGAACGACCGCCGGTCGCGCGGGTCGTCGAGGTCCAGGAGGGTCGAGCGCTTGCCCGGCCCGGTGTCCGCGTGCACGTCCTCGTCCTCGGGCAGCCCCGGGCTGTCCACCCGCAGCACGTCCGCGCCCAGGAACGCGAGCACGCGGGTGGCCACCGGGCCCGCGATGACCCTGGTCAGGTCGAGGACGCGCACGCCGGTCGCGGGCAGGTCGGCGGGCGGCAGGGCGCGGCGGTCGGCGGTCGTGCGGCGGACCTCGACGAGCGGGAGCCGGGCCGGGTCGGGGTCGGCGCGCACCGCGACGGCCAGCCCGCCGGCCGCGTGCACCCGCTCCTGGACCTCCGCCGCCGCGCGCCCGGCCAGTTCCCGGGCCAGCGCGTCGCGGTCGGCCGGCACGCCCAGGGCGCGCAGCAGCCGGTCGCGGTGGTGCGGGTAGTTGGCGTGCGTGCGCACCCAGCCGTCGGCGGTGCGCCAGAACCCCGACAGGGGCGCGAACGACGCGCCGACCCGCCCGTCGACCCGCAGGTGCCGCTCGCTGGTGAACGCCGTCGCCACCGCGCCCTCGTCCACCACCACCGGCGGCACGGGCGCGTCGTCGCGCAGCGCCTTCAACCGGGCCGCCGCCAGGGAGCAGGCGCCCACCGAGGCGCGGGCCAGGTCCCGCACCGGCAGTCGCGCGGGCAGCACGTCACCCGCCCCGAGGTAGGTCACCCGGTCCCGCCCCGGGTCGCCGCCGAGGGCCGTCCACACCGCCGCCGTGGTGTCGTCCACGACATCATCCTGCCCGGTGTGGAACGGGGATTGTCGTACCCCCGTCGTAGTGTCCACCACGACTCGATCAAGCAGGGGGTGTGACGTGCGCAGGTGGGAACTCGTCGAGGCGGGCTCGGCCAAGTTCTGGGAGGTCGGCCGCGAGGGGGCGGCGGTGACCGTCCGGTACGGGCGGTTGGGGACCGGGGGCCAGGTGAAGGAGAAGTCCTTCGGCTCCGAGGAGGCCGCCGAGGCGCACGTCGCGAAGTCGGTGCGGGAGAAGGAGAAGAAGGGCTACCGCGCGATCACCGCCGACGGGCCGTCCGGCGACGGCAGCGAAAGCAGCGGCGGCGGCGGCGACAACGGCGGCGGCGGCGGCGAACTGCCGGACGAGGACACCTTCGTCCCGCCGTCGTCGTGGTGGTCGGGCGTGCACCCCCGGCGCGACGGCCTGGTGCGGCGGCCGGCGGTCCCGGCCCCCGGGGCGGTGTCCACCGTGCGCGCCGCGCTGGCCGCGCTGCCGCCCAAGTCGCGGGCGGCGCTGGAGAACCGCGACAGCGAGCGGGAACCGGCCGACGCCGCGCTCGCCCACCTGGCCGGCGAGGCGACACCGCTGGGCGCGGGCGTGCTCGCCCGGCTGCTGATCTCCGAGGGCATCCCGCTCAAGCCCGTCGTCGGGGCGCTCGCCGACGCGTGGGTGGTCGAGCACGGCCTGCCCTTCGCGGCGCGCGCCGCGGTCGAGCTGAGCCGGGTGAAGCTGCACTGGTTGAGCGTGGGCGGTCGGGAGACGCCCCGCGCGCTCCAGTTCGAGCTGCCGCACGGCAGGTACCACGACCTCCTGCCCGGCGGTGCGGTCGGCGCGCGGGTGCGCGAGCTGATCGCCGCGGCCGAGCGGGTCGAGGACGTGGAGCAGGCGCTGGAGGGCTACCTGGCCGACCCGGTGGGCCGCTTCGCCGTCGCCTACCTCGTGCCGCACCGGCGCGACTGGGTCGAGGACGTCTGCCGGCACGTCCTCACCCGCGGCCACTCGGACGACTGGACGCGCCTGGTGCACGCGGTCGGCACCGCCGAGCAGCTGGGGCACGTCGTGGCGCGGGACTGGGCGCCCTGGCACTTCGCCAAGTCCTCGACGCTGCACACGGTGCTCGACGGCGTCGGTCCCGCCGCCGCGCCCGCGCTGGCCTCCCTGCTCGACCGCGCCTCGTCGTCCGACCAGCGCAAGCTGCTGCTGAACGCGCTGGTGCGGCTGCCCGCGGACGAGGCGTTCGGGCTGCTGCTGGCCCGGTTGTCGGCGAAGGGCGTGCAGCCCGCCGTGCAGGAGATGGCGCGGCGCTTCCCGGTGCGCGCCCTGCGGTTGCTCGCCGCGGCACCCGGGCCGGCCGCCCGCCTGCTGCTCAAGGCCCACCTCCAGCGCCACCCCGACCTGCCCGGGCGGGTCGAACTGCCGCCCGCCGCCCGCGCCGTCGTGGAGGAGCTGCGCGCCGCCTCGGCCGCCCGGCTCGACGACGCGGTCGACGGCCTGCCCGAGCTGCTCGTCCGTCCACCGTGGACGGTCAAGCGCACGCCGGTGGAGCCGGTCGTGGTCACCGGGCTCACCGCGCCGCGGTACCGCGCCGTCGAGTGGGCGCCGGGCGAGCGGGGGACGTGGTCCGCCCTCGCCGCGCCCGCCGACCTCCGGGAGCCCCAGGGCGGCTGGTCGGCGGCGGCGCGGGAGTTCGCGGGCGGCAGGCTGCGCTGGCACCTGCAGACCGGGTTCTTCCTGAAGGCGCCGGAGGACCTGGTCGCGCCGCTGGTGTCCTCGTGGCGCCCGCCGGAGTCCTGGCAGGACGACCGGGTCGCCCGGGCGCTGGTGCTGCGCTTCGGGGCCGAGGCCATCGACCCCGCGCTGCACCTCGCCTCCCACCACCCGGCGACCGCGGGTCCCCTGATCGGACCGCTCGTCTCGCCCGAGGTGGCCGAGCGGGTCGCGGACTGGGCGTCCCGGCTGAAGTCCGCTCGGGCGGGCGCGGTGGCGTGGGTGCGGCGGCACCCCGGGCACGCCGCCCGGTTCCTGCTGCCCGCCGCGGTGGGCCCGGCGGGTCCGGTCCGGCGGGCCGCCGAGGCCGTGCTGCGGCTCGTGCCCGACCACGCCCGGGAGGCGGCCCGCGAGCACGGGCCCGAGGTGGAGCGGGCGGTCGAGCGGGTGCTGGAGCTGGACCCGACGACCGCGCTGCCCGCGAAGATGCCGGTGGTCGGCGACTGGGCGGACCCGGCGCTGCTGCCGCAGGTGGTGGTGCGCGGTACCCGCCGGGCGCTGCCCGCGGAGTCCGCGAGGCACGTGCTGACCATGCTGGCGCTGTCCACACCGGACGCCCCGTACCCCGGTGTGGAGGTGGTGCGCGAGCTGTGCGAGCCGGCGTCGCTGGCCTCGTTCGGCCGCGAGCTGTTCCGGCTGTGGCAGTCCGCCGGGGCGCCGTCGAAGGACTCGTGGGTGATGAACGCCCAGGGCCTGCTCGGCGACGACGACACCGTGCGCCTGCTGACGCCGCTGATCCGGGCGTGGCCGGGCGAGGCGCAGCACCAGCGGGCGGTGGCGGGCCTCGACGTGCTGGCCGCGATCGGCACCGACCTGGCGCTGGTGTCGTTGAACGGCATCGCGCAGAAGGCGAAGTTCAAGGGCCTCAAGCAGCGGGCGCAGGAGAAGATCGCGGCCGTGGCCGCCGCGCTCGACCTGACCGCCGATCAGCTGGCCGACCGGCTCGTGCCGGACTTCGGCCTGGACGACGCGGCGACCCTGGTCGTCGACTACGGGCCGCGCCGGTTCACCGTCGGGTTCGACGAGCAGCTCAAGCCGTACGTGCTGGACGAGGGCGGCAAGCGGCGCAAGGACCTGCCCAAGCCGGGCGCGAAGGACGACCCGGAGCGGGCCGCCGCCGAGCACCGGCGGTTCGGCGCGCTGAAGAAGGACGTGCGCGGGATCGCCGCCGACCAGATCGCCCGGCTGGAGCTGGCGATGGCGGTGGGCCGCCGGTGGAGCGCCGAGGAGTTCCGCACCCTGCTCGTGGGCCACCCGCTGCTGTGGCACGTCGTGCGGCGGCTGGTGTGGGTGACCGACGGCGGCGCGGCGTTCCGGGTGGCCGAGGACCGCAGCTTCGCCGACGTCTCCGACGACGTGTTCGAGCTGCCCGACGACGCGCGGGTCGGCGTGGCGCACCCGCTGCACCTGGGCGACGGGACGGCCGCGTGGGCGGAGGTGTTCGCCGACTACGAGATCCTCCAGCCGTTCCCGCAGCTGGGCCGCCCGGTGCACGCGCTGACCGGGGCCGAGCTGCGCGCGAGCAGGCTGGAGCGCTTCGAGGGGTCCGTCGTGCCGGTGGGCCGCCTGCTGGGCCTGACCAAGCGCGGGTGGGAGCGCGGGCAGCCGCAGGACGCCGGCGTCGAGTGCTGGATCACCCGCCCGCTCGCCGACGGCGGCGCGGTCGTGGTGAACCTGGACCCCGGCATCGCGGTCGGCATCCCGCACGAGTTCCCGGAGCAGCAGCTCACCGACATCTGGGTGGCCGACGCGGCCGGCCCCGACTGGCGCCCGCGCGGCGGCCGGACGTTCGGCGAGCTGGACCCGGTGACGGCGTCCGAGGTGCTGGCCGAGTTCACCGCCCTGACGAGCTGACGCACCACCGGGAGACGACCATGACCGACCCACAGCTCCAGCGCCCGCCCGCCGAGGTGCGGTTCGCCGACGAGTTGGCCCGGCTGCGCGAGGACGACGCGGCCCCGCGCCCGCCCGGGTGGGCGCTGAGCATGGCCGCGGCGCGGCGGTTCGTCGTCGGCGACGAGCGCGCCGGCATCAGCCGGAAGTTCGTCGGCGACCCGTCGCTGATCGACCGGTCGCTGGTCACGCTGGCCACCAGCCGGGGCCTGATGCTGGTCGGCGAGCCGGGCACGGCGAAGTCGCTGCTGTCGGAGCTGATCGCGGCGGCGGTGAGCGGCGAGTCGACGCTGACCATCCAGGGCGGCGCGGCGACCACCGAGGACCAGGTCAAGTACTCGTGGAACTACGCGCTGCTGGTGTCCGAGGGGCCGTCGACGCGGTCCCTGGTGCCCGCGCCGATGCTGCGCGGCATGGCCGAGGGCAAGGTGGTGCGGTTCGAGGAGATCACCCGCTGCCCGCTGGAGGTGCAGGACAGCCTGCTGTCGCTGCTGTCCGAGCGGGTCGTCGCCGTCCCCGAGCTGCCCGGCCCGGACGGCATGGTGTTCGCCCGCGACGGGTTCACCGTGATCGCCACCGCCAACACCAGGGACCGGGGCGTCAACGAGATGAGCGCCGCGCTCAAGCGGCGGTTCAACTTCGAGACGGTGTTCCCGATCGCCGACTTCCGCACCGAGCTGGAGCTGGTCGAGCAGGAGGCGACGAGGCTGCTGGAGCGCTCCGGGGTCGGCGTGCCGCCGCGCCGCGACGTGCTGGAGGTGCTGGTGCGCACGTTCCGCGACCTGCGCGGCGCGGGACAGCAGGCGGACCGGCTGTCCACGGTGATGAGCACGGCCGAGGCGGTGTCGGTGGCGCACGCGGTCGGCCTGCGCGGCTGGTACCTGCGCGGCGAGGCCGGAACGCCCGCCGACGTGGTGGAGTGCCTGGCCGGGACCGCGGCCAAGGACAACGCGGACGACCTGGCCCGGCTGCGCCGCTACCTGGAGCAGCAGGTGCCGCGCCGCACGGGTGAGCAGTGGCAGGCCCTGCACCGGGCCCGTCACCTGCTGCCGGGCTGATGGGCGCGGTCTTCGTCGGCGTCCGGCACCACAGCCCGGCGTGCGCGCGGCTGGTGGCGTCGACGATCCGGGAGCTGCGGCCCGCGCACGTGCTCGTCGAGGGCCCGGCGGACGTGAACGACCGGCTCGACGAGCTGCTGCTCGGCCACGAGCTGCCGATCGCGATCTTCACCTACCTCGCCGACGGCGACCGGTCGCACGCGTCGTGGACACCGTTCTGCGACTACTCGCCGGAGTGGCTGGCGCTGACCACGGGCCGGGAGGTGGGCGCGCGGGTGTCGTTCATCGACCTGCCGGCGTGGCACCCGGCGTTCGCGGGGCGGGGCAACCGGTACGCCGACGCCGAGCTGCGGTACGCGGAGGTCGTCGACCGGCTGTGCCGGGAGTTCGCCGTGGACAACGTGGACGCGCTGTGGGACCACCTGGTCGAGGTCGCCGACCCCGAGGGGCTCGCGGAGCGGCTGACGGCCTACTTCGACCTGGTGCGCGGCGACGCGGGGGCGGAGCACGACGACGCGGAGCGCGAGGAGCACATGGCGGCCTGGGTGCGCGCGGCGGTGGCGGACGCCGGCGACCGGCCGGTGGTCGTGGTGACCGGCGGGTTCCACACGCCGGCGCTGCGCGCGCTGGCGGCTTCGGGCGGCACCGCGTGGCCCGGGGTGCCCGCTCCCCCGCCGGGTGCGCGCGGGGCGAGCTACCTGGTGCCGTACTCGCACCGGCGGCTGGACGCGTTCACCGGCTACCAGTCGGGGATGCCGTCGCCGGAGTACTACCACCGGCTGTGGACCGACGGCGCGGCGGGCGCGGCGACGGCGCTGGTCGAGTCGGTGGTGGCCCGGCTGCGGGCACGGCGGCAGCCGGTGTCGACGGCCGACCTGATCGCGGCCCGCGCGCAGGCCGAGGGCCTGGCCCGGTTGCGCGGCCACGAGCACCCCTCGCGGGTGGACGTGCTGGACGGCCTGGTGAGCGCGCTGGTCTCGGAGGACCTGGCGCAGCCGCCGCCGTGGTCGGTGCGCGGGCCGCTGGCGGTGGGCACCCACCCGGCGGTGGTGGAGGTGGTGGCCGCGCTGAGCGGCGACCGGGTCGGCCGCCTGCACCCGGCGACCCCGGCCCCGCCGCTGGTGGGCGACGTGGCGGCGGAGCTGACCCGGCTCGGCCTGGACGGGGCGGGCCGGGTCGACCTGGACCTCGCCGACCCGCGCGACCTGGACCGCAGCCGCACCCTGCACCGGCTGCGGGTGCTCGGCGTCCCCGGTTTCCACCGCCGGTCCGGCCCGTCCGGCGGCGCCGACCCGGTGGCCGCGGAGCGCTGGTACCTCGCGCCGGTCGACACCCGGGTGTCCGCCCTGGTCGAGGCCGCCGCGCACGGCGCGACGCTCGCGGAGGCCGCGGCCGCCGCGCTGCACGGCCGGGTGCCGCACGCGGGCGTCGCCGCGCTGGCCGGGGTGCTGTTCGACGCGGCCCTGTGCGGTGTGGGCACCCTCGCCGAGGCGGTGACCGACACCCTGACCCGCGAGGTGGCCGGGGCCGCCGACCTGGGGCCGTTGGGCGTGGTGCTGACCGACGTGCTGGGCCTGTGGCGGCACGACCGGCTGCTGGGCACGGCCGGCAGCCCCGTGCTGGGCGGCGTCCTGGACGCGGCGGTCGGCCGGGTGCTGTGGCTGGCGGAGGGCCTGCGCGGCGGCCCGGCCCCCGCCGACCCGGCCAGGCTGCGGGCGCTGGTGGGGGCGCGCGACGCCCTGGTGCACGCGGCCGGCGCGCTGGAGGTGGACCGGGCGCGGGCGGTGGCGGTGATGCGGCGGGTGGCCGCGACCGCCGGCGCGCCGCCGGACCTGCGCGGTGCGGCGTTCGGCTTCGCCTGGTCGCTGGGCGGCGCGCCGCCCGGTCACGTGGAGGTGGTGCGCGGCGTGGCGGCGCCCTCGACGCTGGGCGACTGGCTCGCGGGCCTGTTCGCCGTCGCGCGCGAGGAGGTGGTCGGCGACGAGGCCGTGGTCGGCGCGCTGGACGAGGTGGTCGGCGAACTGCCCGAAGAGGACTTCCTGGTCGCGCTCCCGGCGCTGCGCCAGGCGTTCGCGCACTTCCCGCCGGCCGAGCGGGAGTCGATCGCCGAGGTGCTGCCGGCCCGGCGCGGCGGAGCGGGGTCGGCGCGGGCGCTGGTGCGCGCGCAGGTCGACCCGCTGCTGGTCGCCGAGGCCCGCGCGCTGGAGGCGAAGGTGGACGCGGTGCTCGGGCGGGAGGGGTTGGCGTGAGCGACCTGGAGCGGTGGCGGTTGATCCTCGGCGGGGCCGCGACGCGGTCGACCGGCGAGCTGTCCGGCGACGCCGCGCGGCGGGACGCGGCGCTGGAGTGGCTCTACGGGCGCGACCCCGACCTGGCCGGGCGCGGCGTGCGCACCGGCGGCACCGGGGACTCGGTGCTCACCACCGTCGACTGGCTGGACGACGTGCACCGCCTGTTCCCCCGGGAGACCGTGGAGCGGCTGGAGCGCGACGCGGTCGAGCGGTACGACATCACCGAGGTGGTGACCGACCCGGCCGTGCTGGAGCGGATCGAGCCGAACGCGGCGCTGCTGCGCGCGGTGCTGCGGACCAAGCACCTGATGAACCCCGAGGTGCTGGCGATGGCGCGGCGCATCGTGGAGGCGGTGGTGCGCGACCTGCTGCGCAGGCTGGCCCACGAGGTGCGGCAGTCGTTCACCGGCGCCCGGTCGCGGCGGCCGAGCAACCACAGGCTGGCGCGCAACTTCGACTTCCGCGGCACGGTCCGCGCGAACCTCGCCCACTACCAACCGGAGGAGGGGCGGCTGCTGATCGAGCGGCCCCGGTTCACCTCGCGCACCCGGCGGCACGTCGACCGGTGGCAGCTGGTCCTGGTCGTGGACCAGTCCGGGTCGATGGCCGGGTCGGTGATCCACTCGGCGGTGACCGCGGCGTGCCTGTGGGGCCTGCCGGGGCTGAAGACGCACCTGGTCGCGTTCGACACGAACGTCGTCGACCTGACCTCCGACGTGACCGACCCGGTCGAGCTGCTGATGAAGGTGCAGCTGGGCGGCGGCACGGACATCGCCCGCGCGGTCGAGTACGCCGCCGGCCTGGTGGAGAACCCGCGGCGGGCGATCGTCGCGGTGGTCACCGACTTCTTCGAGGGCGGCGACGCGCAGCGCCTGGTGCGGACCGTGCGCGGCCTCGTGGAGCAGGGCACCCGGGTGCTGGGCCTGGCCGCGCTGGACGAGGACGCGAACCCGGTCTACGACCGGGACCTGGCGCAGCGGCTGGCGAACGTGGGCGCGCACGTCGGCGCGATGACGCCGGGTCAGCTGGCGGAGTTCGTCGCGGAGAGGATGGGCTGATGCGCGCCGACCTGCTCGCGCTGACCCCGGACGCGCTGGCCGCGCTGGCCAACCGCGGCCTGGTGAAGCGGGCGACCAAGGAACTGGACGCGGGCGCCGGACCGGTGCTGGGGCCCGACGGCGGCACCGTCACGGGCCGGTTCGCCGACGGCGTGGTGGTCGCGCTCCCACCCGGTGCCGGCCTCGACCGGGCGACGTGCACGTGCGGCGCGGCGGGCGTGTGCCGGCACCGGGTCGCGGTCGTGCTGGCCTACCAGCGCGAGCACGGCGGGGCGGCGTTCACCCCGTGGTCGCCCGGCGCGATCACCGACGACCGGCTGCGCGACCTGCTCGGCGAGCGGGTGCTGACCGCGGCCCGCCGCGCGCACCGCGCCGGGCTGCCCGTGCGGCTGACCCGGCCCACGGCGGCCGACCCGGTGGCGACGGCCGAGCTGCCGTCGTGCACGGTGCGGTTCCTGGTGCCCGGCGAGCTGGGGTACGTGCACACGGACGCGGCGGCGGCGACCCGCGACCAGTGGGCGGTGCTCGCGGTGTGGGCGTTCCGCGAGGCCGACGAGCGCGGGCTGACCGACGACGTGGTGCGGTTCGACGTGGGCGGCTCGGCCACGCCCACCGACGACCTGGACGCGGTGCGGGGCCTGGCCGACGCGCTGCTGCTCGACGGCGCGGCCGGCGCGGACCCGGTGTTCGGGGCCGCGCTGGAGCGGGCGCGGGCGGGCCTGGTGGCGGCCCGCCTGCACTGGCCGGCGCTGGCGGTGGACGAGCTGGCGGGCGCGCTGCGGGCGTACCGGGACCGCAGCGCGCACCACGACCCGGCGCACGTGGCCGAGCTGCTCACCGAGCTGTACGCCCGTGCCCGCGCGACCGGGCCGCGGTCGCAGGTGCTCGGCACGGAGGAGGCGGCCGAGACGCCGTTGCGGCGCGTCCGGCTGACCGCGCTGGGCTGCCGGGTGCGGGCCACCGCCGAGGACCGCACGGCCGAGGTGTTCTTCGCCGACGGCGGCACGGTCCTGGTGCTGCGGCACCGCTGGCCGGTGGGCGAGGACGAGCACCCGACGGGTCACGACCTGGCCGGGCGGCGGCTCAGCGGCGCGGCGCTGGCCGACCTGGCCGCGTCGACCGTGGTGTCGGAGTCCGCGACCCGCGGCGCGGGCAGGGTGGTGCGGGTGGGCGCGCGGGCTTCGAGCACGTCGATCACGCCCCTCGGCGGCTCCTGGGAGTCGCTGCCGGACGGGCTGGTGGTGCGCGACTTCGCCGCCGCCGGCCGCGAGCTGGACGCCCTGCCGCCCCGCGTGGTGCGCCCCCGGGTGGCCGCCGAGCTGGTCCGGGTGGTGCGGGTGGCCGAGGTGGAGCGGGTCGCCTACCACCCCGGCGCGCAACGCCTGGACGCCGTCGTCGGCGACGGTTCGGGCGCCACTGCCACGATCTCCGCCGCCCACCGCGCCCACTGCCCGGCCGCGCTCGACGCCCTGGCCGCGGCCCTGCCGGCCGCGACGCACGTCAGCGGCGAGCTGCGGCGCTCCCGGGGCGGCCTGGTGGTGGACCCGATCGCGGTGCTCACCCCGACCGGGCTGGTCGTCCCCGACCTGGCGACCGGCGCCACGCCCCTGCTCCCCGGCGACGCGCCCGCGCCCGACCCCCTGACGGCGGCGGTGGACTCGGCGCTGGGCCTGTGCGCCGAAGCCGCCCACCGCGGCCTGCGCCACCTGCCGCCCACCCTGCGCGACCGGTCCCTCGCCGCCGCCGACGCCCTGCGGCGACTGGGCCTGCGCACCGCCGCCGACCTGCTGGCCGCGTTCGCCGACGACCCGACACCGCCCACCTGGCACCGCGCCCACCTGCGCCTGCTGACGACCGCCGAGCGCCGCTGACGCCCCTGAGATCGAGTGGCCCCCGTGGCCGGGCGGGGTCGGCGGCCAGGCGGGGTCAGCGCGCGCGTTCCCAGAGCGGGAGGCGGAAGGTCGCGTAGGTGAACTTGCCGGTGATCCGCCCGTCCGCGTCGAAGTGGAAGACGTCCAGGCCGTGCCACTGCACGCGACCGCCGTGGCGGAGGCGGGCGAACCACCGCAGCGGCGGCAGCGCGCGCCGACCGCGCTCACCGGTCAGGTCGAGCCGGCACGCCCACCGGATCGTCGCCCGGCGGCGGGTCTCGTCGATCACCCGGTCGTACACGTCGAAGGTCATCGCGCCGTAGCGGCCGGCGAACTGCGGCGCGAACTCCGCCCGGATCGCCGCGGAGCCGCGCAGCTCGGGGCCGTGGCCGGGCAGGTAGCGGGCGTCCTCGGCGAAGAAGGACATGACCCGGTCGAGGTCGGGTCCGGGGTCGTTGAAGGCGGCCACGAACGAGTCGATGGTCTGGCCGAGGTCGGTGCCGGTGGTCATGGGCCTGCCGTTCGGAGCGGGGAGGGAGCCGTGCGGTCGAGTGGGGACTTTATAAGAACACCGTATCCTTAACAAGGGAACAGTGTTCCGCTAACTGTCGGGCTATGGTGGCGGCCGCCATGGAAGCGTCGTTCCAGCGGGCCAGGCGCCCGGAGCAGAAGACCCAGCGGCGCGAGGCGATCCTCGCCGCCGCCGACCGGCTCGCGCGCGACGCGGGCGTGGCCCGGGTCAGCCTGGGCGACGTCGCCTCGGCGGTCGGGCTGGCCAAGTCCAACGTCCTGCGCTACTTCGGCACGCGCGAGGAGATCTACCTGGAGCTGACCAGGCGGGAGGGCTCTGACTGGGCGACCGCCGCGGGCGAGGCGCTGCACGGGGCGAGCGGCTTCACCGGGGTGGCGACCGCGCTCGCCGACGCGTACGCCGACCGGCCGCTGTACTGCGACCTCACCACCCACACCGAGACGATGCTGGAGCACAACGTCTCGGTGGAGGTCCTGCGGGTCCACAAGCTGTGGGCCATCGACACCTACTTCACCGTCGGCCGGCGGATCGCCGCCGCCTGCCCGCAGCTGACCGACACCGACGGCGCCTCCCTGGTCATGGCCGCCGGCGCGTTCGTCGCGAAGCTGTTCCCGCTGACCCGTCCCCCGGAGGCGCTGCGGGAGCTGTACGACCGCGAACCCGAGATCGCACGGGTGTTCCCGCCGTTCCGGCCCACGCTCCGGCGCATGATCGCCGCCACCGCCGCCGGGCTGCCGACGACCCGGTGACCACGCGACGACCCACACGGCGACCACGCGGCGACGGTCGCACCGGCCCGGAACCGGCCACTAAGGTCGATCACGTGGACTACCCGTTCCCGCGCCACCCGGGTTTCGACCCGCCCGCGCCGTTCGCCGAGCTGCGCGACCGCGACCCGGCGTGCCCGGTCTCGCTGCGCCACGGCCAGCAGGCGCACCTGGTGACGAGGTACGCCGACGTGCGCGCCGTGCTGCGGGACCACGAGCGGTTCGGGTCGGACCCGAGCACGCCGGGGTTCCCGCAGCTGCGGCCGGTGGTGGACCGGAAGGCCGCGCCCGGCAGCTTCCTGGTCACCGACCCGCCCGAGCACACCCGGTACCGGCGGATGCTGACCGGCGAGTTCACCGTGCACCGCATGGAAGCCCTCTCACCGCACGTCGGGCGCATCACCCGCGAACGCCTGGACGCCCTGCGCGCGGGCCCCCGCCCGGCCGACCTGGTGACCGGCTTCGCCCTGCCCGTCCCGTCGGACGTGATCTGCCTGCTGCTCGGCGTTCCGGTGGCGGACCAGGAGTTCTTCTCCACCCGCAGCCGGGCGCACCTGAACCGGGCGCTGGACGCCGCGCAGGTGCAGGCGGCGCTCGACGAGCTGCACGCCTACCTCGCCGACCTGATCCGCGAGCGCCGCGCCGAACCGCGCGACGACCTGGTGAGCCGCCTCGTCGCCGACCCGTCGCTGACCGACGAGGAGGCCGTCGGCATGACGGTCCTGCTGCTCGTCGGCGGGCACGAGACCACCGCGAACTCGATCGCCCTGTCCGTCCTCGCGCTGCTGCGCGACCGGACCCGGTGGGACGCGCTGGTCGCCGACCCGGACCTGGTGGACCACGCGGTCGAGGAGCTGCTGCGCTACCTGAGCCCGGTGCACCAGGGCGTGGTGCGCGCCGTCCGCGCGGACGCCGAGGTCGGCGGCCGGCGGCTCGGCCCGGGCGACGGCGTGATCGCCTCGCTGTTCGCGGCGAACCGCGACCCGGCCGCGTTCCCCGACCCGGACCGCGTCGACCTGGGCCGGGAACGGGCGAAAACGCACCTGGCGTTCGGCACCGGCGCGCACCAGTGCATCGGCCACCTCCTGGCGCGGCTGGAGATGCGGGTCGCGCTGCGCGCCCTCGTCACCACCCTGCCCACCCTGCGCCTGGCCGTGCCGTTCGAGGACGTCGAGTGGAAGTTCGACGCGCCGATCTACGGCCTGCGCGCCCTGCCCGTCACCTGGTGAGCTCGCGGTACTCGACCCAGTCGAAGTCGGCGAACGCCGTGCTGTCGCGGCCGTTGGCGGTCGCGTACAGGGCCAGGTGCACGCCGGTGAAGCCGCCCGTCACCGGGGTGCTCAGCGGGCGGCCGTCGATCGGGGTGCCGAGGTCGCGCCAGTCGTCCGCTCCGGTGGCGTAGCGCGCCTGGTGGTCCTGCCCGCGCGCGTGGAAGCCCAGGCGCAGCAGCGGTCCGGTGACGGGGACCGACGCGATCAGCTCGTCGACGCCCTTCAACCGCCGCACGAGCCGCAGCTCGTCGCCGTCCCGGGTGAGCCGCAGGTGGTTGTCGTGGTTCTGGAGCACGACCAGGCCCGCCGACTCGTGCGCGGCGCGCGGGGTGAACTCCAGGGCGCACTCGAACGCGAAGTCGCGGTGCCGCTGGGGACGGCACACGAGGCTGGGCGTGGCGAGGTCGGTCACCGCCTCGGGCCGCAGCGCCAACCGCAGGTGGCCGGGGCGCTCGAACGACCAGAACGGCTCGTCGGGCGTGCGCAGCACGAACCAGGACGGGTCGAGGGGGCCGGTGTCGAAGTCGTCGCGCGCGGGGACGGCCGGCCACGGGTGCGGGTCGAGGGCGGGCGCCTCGACGGTCTCCTCCACGAGGTCGAGGACCGGCCACCCGTCCACCCAGCGCACGGGGGCGAGGAACGTCTCGCGGCCGAGGTTGTAGAAGTAGCCGCCGTAGGGGCGCATGGCGAGCAGCACGGCCCACCAGTCGCCGGCGGGCGTGGTGACGAGGTCGGCGTGGCCGGTGCCGGTGATCGGGTGGTCGCGGCCGAACTCCCGGTGGGTCAGCACGGGGTTGCGCGGGTTCCCCTCGTACGGGCCGGTGATCGACGTGGACCGGGCGGCCACCACGGCGTGGTCGACGTCGGTGCCGCCCTCGGCGCACACCAGCACGTAGTGACCGTCCACCTTGTAGAGGTGCGGCCCCTCCGCCCACACCGCGTCCGGCGTGGAGCCGCCCCAGATCACCGTCTCCGGGCCGAGTTCGCCGTCCCGCAGCTCGCGCAGCCACACCTCGGTCTGCCCGCGCCGACCCGCCGCGACCTCGCGGCAGCCGTGCAGCCACACCCGGCCGTCGTCGTCGAAGAACAGCGAGGGGTCGAAGCCGTCCACGTCGAGCCACACCGGTTCGGACCACGGTCCGGCCGGGTCGGTGGCGGTGACCAGGAAGTTGCCGCTCGGGCCGTTGCCCTCGACGAGCGTGCAGACGACGTGGAAGACGCCGCCGTGGTGGCGGATGGTCGGCGCGTAGAGGCCCTTGGAGGGGCCGATGCCGTGCAGCGGGAGCTGGGACGGGCGGTCGAGGACGTGGCCGAGGAGCCGCCACGACACCAGGTCGCGGCTGTGGTGCACCGGCAGGCCCGGGAAGTAGGCGAAGGTCGAGGTGACCAGGTAGTAGTCGTCGCCGACGCGGCAGATCGACGGGTCCGGGTGGCAGCCGGGCAGGATCGGGTTGGGGTGGCGCACCGACGGGACTCCCGAAATTTTCGCGGCAACAGCGATCATTTCGACCCTAGGTGCGCCCGCGGACCCGGTCAAGGACGCCCGGCCCCCGGGATGCTGGGACGATGACGGCCACCAGGCACGACCGCCACCGACGGCTCTCGGCGCTGCTCGCGGCGCGGGACGACACCGACCTCGCCACGCTCCTGCGCGAAGGGGGAACGGAGGTGGGCGTCGGCGGCGGCACGGCGGTGCTCGACGTCGACGGCACCCCGGTGTTCGCCAAGCGCGTCCCGCTGACCGAGCGGGAACTCGCCCACCCGCGTTCGACGGCGAACCTGTTCGACCTGCCGGTGTCCTGCCAGTACGGCGTCGTCAGCCCGGGGTTCACCGCCTGGCGCGAGCTGGCCGCGAACCGGGTGGTCACCGACGCCGTCCTCGCCGGCGCGACGGGGTCGTTCCCGCTGCTGCACCACTGGCGGGTGCTGCCGGGGCGCCCGCCCGTCGCGGCCGAGCACGCCGACGTGGGGGCGGTCGTCGCCGCGCTGGGCGGCAGCCCGGCCGTGCGCGCCCGCCTGGAGGCGCTGGCCGCCGCGCCGGCGAGCCTCGTGCTGTTCTTCGAGCACGTCCCGCACCCGGTGTCCGCCCTGCTGGACGAGGACCCGGCGGGGCGGGCCGAGGACGTCGAGCGGCAGCTGCTGCGGATCGCGGCCTTCCTGCGCGACCGGCGGCTGCTGCACATGGACGCGCACCTCGGCAACATGCGCACCGACGGCGAGCGGATCTTCCTCACCGACTTCGGCCTGGCCACCTCGCCCGACTTCGACCTGTCGGCCGCCGAACGCGACTTCGTCCGCCGCCACGCCGACCACGACACCGACTACGTCGCCGCGCGGCTGGTCAACTGGCTGGTGACCGCGGTGTGCGGTGTGGCGGCGGAGCGCGTCCCCACCGCCCGCAACGAGTACGTGCTCCGCTGCGCGACCGAGGGCGTCCCGGCCGACGTGCCACCGCACGTGGCCGCGATCCTGACCCGGCACGCCCCCGTCGCCGCGCGGGTGAACGCCTTCTACTGGCGGTTGTTCGACGGCGACGTGCACGCGGAGTACCCCGGCACCGCGCGGTGAGCCGCCGGCCGCGCCCGCCGGACCGGGCGGCGGTCCGGCGGGCGGCGGGGGGCTCAGCTCTCCGTGCTGAACGCGGCGTCGAACGAGGTCGCCGGCGGGTCGAACAGGTGCTTGCGGATGAAGCCCACCGCTTCCTCCGCGCCCCTCAGGCGGTCCATGCCGGCGTCCTCCCACTCCACCGAGATCGGACCGGTGTAGCCGATGGCGTTCAGCGCGCGGAACGACTCCTCCCACGGCACGTCGCCGTGGCCGGTCGAGACGAAGTCCCAGCCGCGGCGCGGGTCGGCCCACGCCAGGTGCGAGGACAGGCGGCCGTTGCGGCCGTCGAAGCGCTTCTTCGTGTCCTTGCAGTCGACGTGGTAGATCCGGTCGGCGAAGTCGAGGATGAAGCCGACCGGGTCGAGGTCCTGCCACACGAAGTGCGACGGGTCCCAGTTCAGGCCGAACGCGGGCCGGTTGCCGACCGCCTCCAGGGCCTTCTTCGTCGTCCAGTAGTCGTAGGCGATCTCGGACGGGTGCACCTCGTGCGCGAACCGGACGCCGACCTCGTCGAACACGTCGAGGACCGGGTTCCAGCGCGCGGCGAAGTCCTGGTAGCCCTCGTCGATCACGGACTGCGGCACGGGCGGGAACATCGCCACGT
Organism: Saccharothrix sabaoui; assembly: GCF_051756985.1. Lineage (NCBI taxonomy): Bacteria > Bacillati > Actinomycetota > Actinomycetes > Pseudonocardiales > Pseudonocardiaceae > Saccharothrix > Saccharothrix sabaoui. The sequence continues at coordinate 66,732 of NZ_JBPKJK010000010.1, read as the reverse complement.
ACTTCCACGTCTTCGACCCGGTGAAGCCGACCACCGTGTCGACGCCGAGGAGGGCCGCCGCGCGCGCGGTGTCGGCCATCTCCGCCGCCGCGCGCTGGCGCACGCCCTCGGGCTCGCCGTCGCCCCAGACGCGGGCGGGCAGGATGGCCTGGTGCCGGAAGTCGATCGGGTCGTCGCACACGGCCTGGCCGACGAGGTGGTTGGAGATCGTCCAGACCTCCAGCCCGTACTTCTTGAGCACCTCGCGCTTCGCGGGCACGTACCCGTCGTCGACGAGCGCCTTGTCCACCTCGAAGTGGTCGCCGGAGCAGGCGATCTCCAGCCCGTCATAGCCCCAGCCGGCGGCGAGCCGGCACACCTCCTCGAACGGCAGGTCGGCCCACTGGCCGGTGAACAGCGTGACCGGACGGCTCATCGGGTGTCTCCAATCGTGGTCCACGCGGACTCGTGCCCGGCACTGTCCTCCACCGCCGCCAGCACGCGCTGCACCCGCAGGCCGTCGGCGAAGCTGGGCGCGGGGTCGACGCCGCCGCCGATGGCGGTCAGGAAGTCGGCCACCTCGTGGGTGAACGTGTGCTCGTAGCCCAGCAGGTGCCCCGGCGGCCACCACGCCGCCACGTACGGGTGGTCGGCCTCGGTGACCAGGACGCGGCGGAACCCGGAGTCCGGGCCCTCCTCGGCCGAGAACACCGACAGCTCGTTCATCGACTCGAAGTCGAACGCCAGGCTGCCGCGCGAACCGTTGACCTCCAGCCGCATGGCGTTCTTGCGGCCCAGCGCGAACCGGGTCGCCTCGAACGTGCCGAGCGCGCCGGAGCCGAAGCGGGCCAGGAAGATCGCCGCGTCGTCCACGGTGACCTCGTCGCGCCCGCCCGCGCCGTCCGGGCGTTCCCGCACGAACGTCTCGGTCGTCGCGCTGACCCCGGTGATCAGGTCGCCGGTGACGAACTGCGCGGCGTCCACGATGTGCGCCCCGAGGTCGCCCAGCGCGCCCGAACCGGCCTTCTCCTTGCGCAGCCGCCACGTCATCGGCGACTCGGGGTCGGACAGCCAGTCCTGGAGGTACACCGCGCGCACGTGCCGCACGTCGCCGATGCGGCCCTCGGCGACCAGCCTGCGGGCCAGCGCGAGCGCCGGCACCCGCCGGTAGTTGAACGCCACCATCGAGCGAACGCCGCGGGTCGCGGCCTCCTCGGCGGCGGCGGCCATCTCCTCGGCCTCGGCCACCGAGTTGGCGAGCGGCTTCTCGCACAGCACGTGCTTGCCCGCCGCCAGCGCGGCGAGCGCGATCTCGGCGTGCGTGTCGCCCGGCGTGCAGACGTCCACCAGCTGCACGTCGTCCCGGGCGACCAGCGCGCGCCAGTCGGTCTCCGCGGCGGCCCAGCCGTACTTGTCGGCCGCCTCCTTGGTGCGCACCGCGTCACGTCCACCGAGGGCGGCGAGCCGGGGCGTGAGCGGCACGTCGAAGAACCGGTGGACGCTTCGCCAGGCGTGCGAGTGCACCGCGCCCATGAACGCGTGGCCGACCATGCCCACGCCGATCTCTTCCGTCATCAGCAGCCTTTCGAGCGAGCGGTGGTGTCCGACGTCAGGAGTCGAAGCCGACGTCCAGGTACTGGTCGACGTTCTCCTTGGTCACGACGGCGGAGTAGGTCGTGATCGAGGCGGGGATGTCGTGCTCGGCCAGGTCCCCGATGCCCTTGGTCTGCCCGAGCAGGCGGGCCAGCGCGATGCCGGAGGACGCCATCGACGGGCTGTAGAGCACGGTGGCCTTCATGACGCCGCTGTCGGCCTTGATCAGGTCCATCATGTTCCGCGAACCCGCGCCGCCGACCATGATGAACTCGGTGCGGCTCGCGCTGTCGATGGCGGCCAGCACGCCGATGCCCTGGTCGTCGTCGTGGTTCCAGAGCGCGTCGAGCTTGCTCGCCGACTGGAGCAGGTTCGCGGTCTGCTGCTCGCCGGACTCGGAGGTGAACGACGCCGAGACGCGCGGGCCGACCTTGAAGCCGGCGCGGGCCAGGGCGTCGCTGAAGCCCTTGCTGCGCTCCTGGGTCAGCGGCAGCGAGTCGATGCCCGCGACCTCGCCGATGACCGGGTTCGACACGTTCTTGGCCTTCAGCTGCGAGGCGATGAACTCGCCCGCGTTGACGCCCATGCGGTAGTTGTCGCCGCCGATCCACGTCCGGTAGGCGAGCGGGGTGTCGAAGACGCGGTCGAGGTTGATGACGGGGATGCCCGCGTCCATCGCCTGGCGGCCGGCCTCGGTGAGCGCCTTGCCGTCGAACGGCAGGATCACCAGCACATCGACCTTGTCGTTGATCAGCGTCTCGACCTGGCTGATCTGCTGGTTGACGTCGTTGGTGCCCTCGGTGGCCTTGAAGGTCACGTCGGAGAACCGGTCGGCCTGCGCCTTCGCGTTCTTCGTCATGGCCGCCATCCAGCCGTGGTCGGCGGCGGGCGCGGAGAAGCCGATGGTGACCTGCTTGCCGGGCTGGCTGTTCTCGCCCGAACTGCCCGCGACGGCGTTCGGCGCGGTGGTGCCGGTCTCGTTGGAGGTGCAGCCGGCCAGCAGCGCGGCGGTGCCGACTGCGGTGGTGCCCCACAGGAAGCGGCGGCGGTCGAGTGAAGGCATGGCGGTACTCCCGGGCGTCGTTGAACGGGTGGGGTCTCGGGGTCGTTCTCGGGCGGTGCGGTCTCGGGGAAGGTCCTCGGGGGTGGTCCTCGGGGGTGGTCCTCGGGGGCCGGTCCGGCGATCAGGTGGCGTGCGCGCGGCGGCGGGCGCTGGTGGTGCGCTGGAGGAGCACCGCGGCGATGATGATCACGCCCTTGGCGATGTTCTGGATGTCGGTGTCCAGGTTGTTCTGGGTGAAGATGTTGCCCACCACGGTGAAGATGAGGACGCCGATCAGCGTGCCGATCAGCGAGCCCCGGCCGCCGGTGAGCAGCGTGCCGCCGATGACGACCGCGGCGATGGCGTCCAGCTCGTAGAACATGCCGTTGGTGGACGCGCCGGACGTGGTGCGGGCGACGACCATCAGGGCGGCGATGCCGCAGCACAGGCCCGCGATGCCGTAGACCAGCGCGGTGTGCCGCTTGACGTCGATGCCGGCCAGGCGGGCGGCCTCGGCGTTGCCGCCCACGGCGAACGTGCGGCGGCCGAACGTGGTGCGGTTGAGCACCACCCAGCCGATCGCGAACACCGCGGCCAGCAGCCAGATCAGCACCGGGACGCCCAGGATCGCGCCCCGGAAGAAGGTGCTGAACCCGGTCTCGGTGATCACCTGCGTGCGGCGGCCGGAGAGCCGCTCGGCCAGGCCCTTCGCCGAGGCGTACATGGCGAGGGTGGCGATGAACGGCACGATCTTGCCGTAGGAGATGAGCACGCCGTTGACCAGGCCGCAGCCCAGGCCGACGAGCAGCGCGCACAGCACCATCACCACCGGGCCGTAGGACTGCGTGGCCACGGTCGTCATCCACACGCTCGACAGCGCCACGATCGACCCGACGGACAGGTCGATGCCGCCGCTGATGATCACGAACGTCATGCCGACGCTCACCACGCCGATCGCGGCGGCCAGCCGCAGCATGGTGGAGATGTTGGCCTCGGTGAGGAACGCGTCGGGCCGGGTGGCGTAGCCGACGATGCACAGCACCACCAGCACGCCCAGCAGGCCGGTGAGCCGCAGGTCCAGCGACCGCCGGCGCTTCGGCGGGTCCTGGGGCGGGGCGGATTTCGGGTCGAGGACCCGCACTTCGGTCACAGGACCTCCTCGGTCGCGGCACCCTCGACGAGGGCCCCATCGGTCAGCACGGAGCCGGCCATCACGATGTCGAGCACGGCGGACTCGGTCAGCTCGGCGGCGGGGCGGTCGGCGACGACCTCGCCGTCGCGCAGCACGAGCACCCGGTCGGCGAGGCCCAGCACCTCGGCGACCTCGCTGGAGACGAGCACCACGGCCACCCCGGACGCGGCCAGCTCGTGGATCACCCGGTACAGCTCGGCGCGCGCGCCCACGTCCACGCCGCGGGTCGGCTCGTCGAGCAGCAGCACGCGGCAGCCGCGCACGAGCCAGCGCGCCACCACCGCCTTCTGCTGGTTGCCGCCGGAGAACTCGGCGACCAGCCGCCGGGGGTCGGCGGGCCGCAGGTCGAGGCGCTCCAGGGTGGCGCGGGAGTCGCGCAGCTCCCGGGCCCGGTCGACGAACCCGGCCCGGCTGTAGGCGGGCAGGCTCGACAGCGTCACGTTGTGCGCCACCGACAGGTCCAGCAGCAGGGCCTGGGCCTTGCGCTCCTCCGGGGCCAGGCCGATGCCCGCCTTGACGGCGGCGGGCACGCTGCCCGTGCGGACGGGCGTCCCGTCGACCCGCACCGTGCCCGCGTCGGGCTTGCGCGCGCCGAACACGGTCTCCAGGATCTCGCTGCGCCCCGCGCCCACCAGGCCGGCGATGCCCAGCACCTCGCCCGCGTGCACGCGGAACGTGACGTCGTGGAACTCGCCCGCCCGGCTGAGCCCCTCCACGACCAGCACCTCGCGGCTCGTGTCCACGGTGGACGCGTCGCGGTGCGGGAAGACCGTCTCGACCTTGCGGCCGGACATCAGGTCGACCAGCTCGGCGGTGGGCGTGGCGGCGGGCAGGTTCGCGGCGACCGTGCGGCCGTCCTTGAGGACGGTCACGCGGTTGCCGATGCGGCGGATCTCCTCCAGCCGGTGCGAGATGTAGAGGACTGCGACGCCGTCGCGGGTCAGCTCGGCGACGATGCGGAACAGGTTGTCCACCTCGTCGGCGGCCAGCGCGGCGGTCGGCTCGTCCATCACGATGAGCCGCGCGTCGTGCGCCAGGGCGCGGGCCATGGACACCAGCTGCTGCCCGGCGGCCGACAGCAGGCCCACCTCGCGGTCCGGGTCGATCTCGGGGTGGCCGAGGCGGGCCATCAGGGCGGCGGCGGCCTTCTTCGCCGCGCCGGTGCGGTTGAACCCGAACCGGCGGGGCTCGTGGCCGAGGAAGACGTTCTCCGCCACCGAGATCCCCGGCACCAGGTCCAGCTCCTGGTACATGGTGGCCACGCCCAGGCGCAGCGCGGCCACCGGCGACGGCAGCGACGCGGGCCGCCCGCGCCAGGTGATCTCGCCCTCGTCGGGCTGGTGGGCGCCGGCGAGGACCTTGATCAGGGTGGACTTGCCCGCGCCGTTCTGGCCGAGCAGGCAGTGCACCTCGCCCTCGGCGACCTCCAGGTCCACGCCGTCCAGGGCCCGCACACCGGGGAAGCTCTTGCCGATGCCCGTCATCCTGAGCAGGGTCATGCCGGGGTTCCTTCCTTCACGGGCGTGGCGGCTCTCGCCGGCACGGCGGGCTTCGCGGGCGCCTTCACCGGCACGACGGTCGGGTCGTCCAGCACGCGGCGCAGCGCGGCCAGGGCGGCGCCCCGCCCGCCGGCGGTGAACCCGAGGGTGGAGGCGGTGATCGCGGTGCCCTCCTGCTGCTGCGGCGCCACCAGCCAGTCCTGGAGCGCGGCGAAGTAGCCGCCCAGCACGACGCGCGTCGGGTTGAGCAGGCTCGTGACGATCGACAGCCCGGTGGCGAGGGCGGCGGCCGTGCGGTGCAGGGCGTCGAGGGTGCGCGGTTCGCCGCGCTCGGCCCGGCCGCGCAGGATCGTCATGCGCTCGCCCGGCGCGAGGTGCGGGTTGTGCACCTGGTCGTGGCGGGGCGCGGCGGCGTGCAGGAACGCGTCCAGGCCGACCTGCGTCTCCCAGCAGCCGCGCCTGCCGCAGGCGCACGGCGCGCCGAGCGGGTCGAGCACCATGTGCCCGACGTCGCCCGCGCGGTTCGCCGCGCCGCGCAGCAGCCGACCGCCCGCGATGACGCCCGCCTGCACGTCCCGGCCGCCGCCGAGGTAGACCAGGTCGTCCACCGGGTCGGCGTCGTGCTCGGCGCCCGCCGCGAGGTTGGCCTCGGTGTCGACGGCCAGCCGGCTCAGCGGCAGGCCGGTGCGGGCGGCGAGCCCGTCGGCGACGGCCACGCCGCGCCAGCGCAGCCGCGTCGCCGTGGCGGTGCCGGTCGCGGTGTCGACCCGGCCCGGGACGGCCACCGCGACGCCCGCCCACCCGGCGCCGGCGACGTCGCGCAGGGCGGTGCGGGTCAGGTCGGCGAGCCGGTCGAGCACGTGCTCGGGCGACGAGGTGTCGCAGGTCGTCCGGTGGCGCAGGTGGACCTCGCCGGTCAGGTCGGTGACGGTCGCGCCGAGCTGCCCCGGGTGGACGTCGAGCCCGATGCCGCACACCGCGCCGGGGCGCAGCTGCACGAGCTGCCCGGGGCGGCCCTGGGTGGTCGTGGTGCCGGCGGTCTCGGTGAGGCCGCGCTGCCCCAGCTCGGTCAGCAGCGGGGACACGGTCGCCTTGGAAAGACCCGATCTCGCCGCGAGCTGGGCGCGGGACAGCGGCCCGCAGGCCCGGAGCGTGCGCAGGAGGAGGGCGAGGTTCGCCTCGCGCCTTGCCTCAGACTGCGCGTGCATCGGGTCTCCGACTTCGTGGGGGAGGTCGATCGAAGGAGGTGGTCCAGCTCACGTTCCGGCGCGAGTTGCGGCGAATCCTGACAGCGAACCGGGCATGCTGACAAGAACTTCCGACCACTTTTGTCGATTCGTTGCAAAAGTCGGTACGGAACCAACAGAAGAGGCACGCGGCAGCACGCACCGTTACATGGGAGCGCTCTCGCACCGTTCGCGCATGTCGAGGCAGTCCGTCGTCACGAGGCGGACGACAGACATCGGATCTCTGGGGGGGATCAGCCCGCCGGGGAGAAGGCGCGGTCCGTGGCCGACCAGGCGGCGCCGGTCACGCCGGCCAGCTCACCCAGCTCGGACAGCACGATCGGCAGGTTGCCGGTCGCCAGGGGCAGCGAGCGGCGGTAGACGGCGCTGCGGACCTCCGCGAGCAGCGAGTGGCCCAGGCGCGACACGCCGCCGCCGATGACCACCATGCCGGGGTTGAGGAAGCTGACCAGGGACGCGACCACGTGGCCGAGGCGGCGCCCGCCCTCGCGGACCAGGTTCGCCGCCGCGAAGTCACCGGCCGAGGCGGCGGCGCCCACGTCCTCGGCGGTCAGCGCGCCCTTGTCGTGCAGGGCGCCCGCCAGCGCCACCGACCGGCCGCTGCGCGCCAGCGTCGTGGCGTCCCGGGCCAGCGCCGCGCCGCCGAAGTACGCCTCCAGGCACCCGACCTCGCCGCACGCGCACGCCGGCCCGAAGTCGTCGAGCCTGATGTGCCCGATGTCGCCCGCCGTCCCGGCCACGCCCCGGTACACCTTGCCGCCCAGCACGATGCCGCAGCCGATGCCGGTGCCGACCTTGACGAAGATGAGGTCCTCCAGCGACCGGGCCACGCCCGCGTGCCGCTCGCCCAGGGCCATCGCGTTGACGTCGTTGTCCACCGTCACCGGGCAGCCCCAGCGGCCGGCCAGCTCGTCGCGCACCGGGTAGCGGTCCCAGCCGGGCATGATCGGCGGCGCGACCGGCATGCCGTCGCGGAAGCTCACCGGTCCCGGCAGGCCGATGCCCGCGCCGATGAGGGTGCCGGCCGCCTTGGCGTAGACGACGTCGGCCAGCTCCGCGACGCGGCTGAGCACCTGGGCCGGGCCGCCGCGCACGTCGCACTCCTCGCTGCGGCTCTCCAGCACCTCGCACCGGCCGTCGGTCACCGCGACCGTCACCGACGTCGCGCCCACGTCCACGCCCAGCACGCGCAGGTCGTCGGCCAGGTGCACGAGCGTCGAGCGCCGCCCGCCCCGGCTCGCCGCCGGACCGCCGATCTGCACCAGCCCGACGTCCACCAGGCGCGCCAGCTCGGCGGTCAGCTTGGCCCGGGGCAGCTCCAGCCGCTCCCCCAGCGCCACGCGCGACATCGCGCCCTCGTCGCGGAGCAGCCCGAGCAGCTCCGACTGCCTGCCCGAGACCACCCGCGGCTGCTGGCCGCTGCCCGTCGCGCTCACGGCACCAATCTACGGCGGACGGCGGGCGGGGCGACAATTCCGCTCGCCCGCGGCACGACGGGTCGACTACGGTCCGGCCCGTGCTCCCACCACTGGCGGACCTGCTGCCGGCGGGTTCGGTCGTCACGGCGGTCGTGCCGCGCACCGGCGGGCGGTCCGGCGCGGTGCACGAGGTGCGCCTCCTCGGCGCCGAGCCCTTGATCGTCAAGCGCTACGACGAGCGGTGGCGCTGGAAGCAGGCCAAGGAGGCGCACGTGTACCGGCTGCTGGCCGAGCACGGCGTCGGTCCGGTACCGCGGGTGGTGCGCGTGGACGCCGAGCGGGCGGTGACCGTGCTGACGATGCTGCCCGGCAAGCCGCTGTCCGAGGCCGGTCTCGCGCCCGGCGCGGCGGAGGGGGCGTACCGGCGGGTGGGGCGGCTGCTCGCCGCCGTGCACCGGATCGCGCTGCCCGCGTACGGCTACCTCACCACCCGGATCGTCGACCCGGTGCCCGACAACACCTCCTGCATGCGGCGGCGGTTCGCCGAGAAGCTGGCCGAGTTCGCGGCACTGGGCGGCCCGGCCGGCCTGCACGACGCGGTACGCCGCAGAGTCGCCTCGCGGGAAGGGCTGTTCGCCTCGTGCGCCGGGGCGGTGCTGTGCCACGGCGACCTGCACGAGGGCAACGTCCTGGTCGACGACGGGGGCGTCGTCACCGGGGTGGTCGACGTCGAGAACGCGATCGCCGCGGACCCCCTGCTCGACGTGGCGAAGACGCTCCAGTACGACCTGGACCGGTCACCGACGAAGCGGGCCGCCCTGCTGGAGGGGTACGGGCCGCTCCCGGCCGACGGGGAGGCCCGGGTCGAGCTGTACCGGCTCTACCACGCGCTCGAACTGTGGGACTGGTTCGCCTCCACCGGCGAGACCGGGCCGCTGGCGTCGATCGCCGACGACATCGGGGACCTGGCCGCCCCCGGCTGACCCGGCCACGCCCGGAACACGGCCTAGCGGTCACCGTCCGGGCACCACGCGGCCCGCCGCACGTCCACGTCCTTGCGCTCGGCGTACCGCCCGCACGAGGCGACCACCACGGGCGGCGCGCCGCCGGCCACGCGGAGCACCGCCAGGAACTTGTCCGCGGGCACCTGGCCGCCGCCGAAGTCGAGCACGCCGCTCTCGCCCGACAGCGCCCGGTCGCCGCCGATGTCGCCGATCTCCTTCCACACGTGCCCCGGCGACACCGGGATCGGGCCGAGCTGCGTCATCGCGTGCGCGAACAGGTAGAGGGCGTCGTAGGTGAGCGCCGCGTGGCCGTCCAGCGACGGGTTCGAGTCGCCCGCGCACTCCTCCTCGAACACCCTGCGCAGCGTCTGCTGCATGGCGGTCGCGGCGACGCAGCCCGGCGACCCGATCGCGAACGACACGTAGTCGTAGGGGATCTCGGGGTGCTGGTTGCGCAACGTCGCGTCGGCGGCGTACCGGGCGACGTCGTCGCCCGCCAGCAGCACCGGCGGCCGGTCCTTGCAGCCCGCGCTCACCCCGTCCATCAACCGGCCGAAGTCCACCGGGCGGCCCGCGAAGAACACCACCTCGTCCTCGGCCACCCCGCACAGCTGCTGCCCGAGCCGCCGGGCGTCCGGGCCCTGGTTGCCGTCCGCGGTCCGGTACGGCTCCTCCCGGACCCGGTCGCCCTGCTCGCCGAACCGGCGCACCAGGTCCCCGCGCAGGTTGGCCGCGTAGGAGTCGTCCTCGTCGTTGGAGTGCACGACGACCACGCCCCGCTTGTCCGGGTAGGCGTCGCGCACGTACCGCGCGATGATCCGCGCCTGCCGGTCGTTGTTCGGCGACACCTGGAAGTACATCCGGGACGCGGTGGGCATCTCGTCGTCGGACAGGGTGGCCGCGACCACCGGCAGGCCGACCTCGCCGAGCGCGGTGACCGTCTCCCGGGTCGTCCTGCGGCTCAGCGCCAGGCCGAGCACGCCGACGATGCTCTTGTCGCGCTCCAGCATCGACCGCAGCGTCCCGGCGAGCGCGGGACCGTGCTGCATGGACGCGCCCGCGTTGCCCAGCAGCACGCGCACCAGCGGCTCGTCGGGGCCGGTGCGCTCCAGCAGCTGCGCCTGCCGCGCCGCCACGCCCATCAGCCGGGCCGTGTTGCTGGCCAGGGCGTCGCGGGCGGTGCTCATCGCGGAGACGTACACGACGGTCGCGTACGGCCTCCCCGGGGCGCGCCGGTGCTCCTCCGCGACCTTGGCGTTCTGCTCCACGAGCCGCCGCTGCGCCTTGTCGAAGCGCGCCTTGTCGGTGTCGTCGCCCGGCCCGAACAGCGGCAGCAGGCCGGTGGTGACGCCCACGCAGTCGTCGCCGATCCGCTCCAGGGTGTGCGCGTCGGGGTTGTCCCGCTCCAGGCCGCAGTGCTGGTGCCGCCACCGGTCGTCCGCCTCGACGATCCCGCTCACCTGCCGGTAGCCGACCGCGCCCACGGAGGCGAGCAGCAGCACGACGACCACCGCGAGCACCGACGTGCGCGACCACACCGGGGCCGGGCGCACGGACAGCGTGGCCGTCGGCGGCACGTCGCCCGGCACGATCGGCACCGGCGGCACCCGCAGGGGCAGGAACCAGGCCGTGGGCCGGCGGGCGCGGCTGTCGGTGGCGAGCTTGCGCGCCCACGTCTCGTAGGCGTGGCTCGCCTGGCCGACCGGGGTCGGCTCGCGCTCGGCGGCGTTCTCCGCGTCCGGCGGCACCTTCTCGCTGCCGCTGATGATGACGAGCGGGTCGAACGCGCCGGTGTCGTTGCGGACGTCGTTGATGAGCTTGAGCAGGGCGTAGCCGCCGTTGTCGCGGCGGATGCCGTCGAGCAGCACCACCGGGTACACCGTGCGGCGGGCCGAGCGGATGCGCCACAGCGACCGCCGGTAGGCGCGGCGCACGTCCTCCAGGAACGCGTTGACGAGCAGCTTGGCCAGCTGCCCGGTGTCCTCGCGCGGTTCGGCGCTGCGGCCGGGCACCAGGCCGGAGGTGAGGCGCTCGGCGAACCCGATGAACGTGCCCGGGTCGTGCGGCGCGAGGTAGGGCTGGCGCAGCAGCCACCGGTACTCGCTGCCCGGCACGACGCCGCGCAGCTTCGCCCGGAACAGGAACGACGGCACGAGCCGCAGCACGAGGCGCACCCACCAGGGCGCGGTCTCGGTGGCGCTGTCCAGCACGTCGCGCGGCATCAGGTCGTCACCGCTGCGCCGCCGCAGGTCGCGTTCGCGCAGCCGGGTGAGCAGGGTGGCCGCCGACTCCGGGTCCGCGCCGTCCACGCGCTGGTTCATCAGCCAGTAGACGAGTTCGAAGCGGCGGAACTCGTGGCGGCCGTAGCGGCCGTTGACGCCGGAGGACAGCTCGCGCGCCACGGACACCAGCACGGAGCCCACGGCCTCCAGGGTCCTGGCCTCGGACCGGTCGACGGGCGGCTCGCCGCCGGGCGCCGCGTCGGGGAACCGGTGCAGCGCGTGCGGCACCCGGCCGGGGTGCGCGCCGCGCAGGTGGGCGCGCAGGGCGCCCAGCAGGCCGGCCGACCCGGGGTCGCGGACCAGGCACACCAGCGGGATGCCCCGGTCGCCGCCCGCCCGCGCGCCCGCCCGGCGGCCGGGCAGCTCCCCGAACCGGGGGCGCTCGGTGAGGTCCTGCAACAGCTTCACCAGCTCGTCCACGACCTCGACGGACGACGATCGCTCCTCTGCCCCCTGAACGGTCACCGCGCTCCTCGCCCCCGCGCCCCTCCCGGTCCGGCACCGGGGGTTCGACTGTAGGGGGACCGGGGGTGGCGGGCCCCCGGTTCGCGCGGTGCACGCCCACGTCACCGCACTAATGCGGTCGTGCGGGGGCGGCACCCGGCATGATCGGGAAGGTGTCGGGCGTCACACGCAACCCCCGAACGGGGCAGGACGTCTTCGACTGTGCCCCCCGCTCGTCACACTCCCGGTGGTCTTCCACCTTTAACACCACCCCTTCAGGACACCGTGTGGCCGTCAATGCGACACACGGTAATGAAGGCTGCCGGAAAACGTGATGAGCGTCACCCAGGGGGTCCTTCATCTTGCCCACGCAAATCACCAGCGGTTACGTTTCCGGCCGCAGATCACGGTTCCATCACCGAACGGACACGGCGCGGGTCCCCCGAACCGCTCGTGACCACCTGGTTCCCCCGCCGGGTCCGGTGACGGGATTCCCCGACGCAGGAGGCTGCACCGTTGGCTCGGCACGCTCGACCGAAGAACGCCCCCGGGCGTCCCATGTTCCAGGTACCCCCGCCGCCCCCCGGCTACCAGGGCGCGCACCGCGCTGAGGCGGAGCGGGTCATCCCGAAGCGCCTCGCCGGCGTCGCGGTGGCCGTGGGCATCGTCTCCGGCGCCGGAGCGGCGGCCCACGCGGTCACCACCGGCACGTTCGACCCCGTCGCGGGCGGCGCGGACCTGGGCGGCGTCCCCGACCAGGCGCAGCAGCTCACGTACACCGGCAAGGCCGCCACCGTCCACGCGATCGACCTCGGCTCGGAGACCGCCCGGATCGTCCGCCAGGACTACCTGACCGCGCTGAACACGTTCAACCGGGCCAGCGGCGTCGCGCAGGACGGCTGGGCCGCCCGCCAGGCCGCCGAGGAGCAGGCCCGCAAGGACGCGATCGAGGCCGCCAAGCCGCCGAAGCAGCGCCAGGTCGAGGGCTGGATCAAGGAGGCCATCGGCATCCTCGCCGCCAACGGCACCGCGATCGACGAGAGCAGCCTCGACGAGATCTACACGATCATCATCAAGGAGTCGAACGGCAACCCCAACGCCGTCAACACCTGGGACTCCAACGCGATGCGCGGCACGCCGTCCAAGGGCCTGATGCAGTGCATCGACCCCACGTTCCAGAGCTACAAGCTCGCGGGCCACGACGACATCTACGACCCGGTCGCCAACATCATCGCGGGCGTCCGCTACACCTACGACCGCTACGGCGGCTTCCACAACCACCCGGGCCTGGTCTCCATCGCCTCGGGCAACGGCTACCTGGGCTACTGAGGACCGGAACCCGGCCCGGCCGGGACGCCTCCGGGCTCACCCGAGCCTGAAGTCGGCGACGCGGATCGCCGACGGGGTCGTACCGCTGGAGCGCTGCTGGTACTGCACCGACAGCACGCCGTCCGCGGCGAGCCGGGAGACGTCCACGTTCACCTCGCCGAACGCGTTCATCGACGGCCGGTCGAACACCAGGGTCCAGTCGGTCCAGCCACTGGCCCGGCTCGCCGACACGATCCGGCCGCGCGGCATCACCAGGTAGGCGTTGTCGGCCCGGTCGAACACGAGCTTCGTGCGCTGGGTGCTGCCCGGCGCCACGGGGACCTCCCGCTTGACCCACGCCCCGCTCGCGCGGGTGAGGTGGAAGGTGCGGCCGTACTGGGCGCGCTGCCGGGCGTAGTCCGACACGCACCGGGTGAACCGGCCGGGCACGTAGCTGATCACCACGTGCGGCGCGCCGGTCGAGTCGGCGGCCTGCCCCTCCTGGTTCATCAGGCCGTGGTCCGGGTCGAGCGGGTCGGCCACCAGGCCGGGCGAGCTGACGGACACGCGGGTGCCGCCGGTGGTGCCGACGACCGTGCCGGCCGCGTTGCGCCACGTCCGGCCCCGGTCGTCGCTGTAGGCGTAGCCCGTGTCGTGGTTGGTCAGGCCGCCGGGGCTGCACAGCACCCCGGCGTTGCCCTCGCGCCAGGTGAACGCCGCGTGCAGCCGGCCGCGCCGGTCGTAGGTCAGGCCGTGCAGGTACGCGTTGCGGGTCGTGGACACCACGCCGTTCGGGCCGGTGTAGCTCCCGGTCGCGGACGTCCACGCGCCGAGCTTCCGCCACTCGCCGCCGGTGTACTCGGCCAGCTCGCCCACGCCGTCGCCCGAGCGACCCGTGCGGTAGCCGAACTGGAGCGCGCCCTCCGGCGTGACCACGAACTGCGGGTAGGTCATGGCGCCGAGCTCCTGGGTGCCGAGCGTGCGCCGCACCGCGCCGAACACCGACGCCGACCAGCGGTGCTCGGCCGGCCGCGTGACCAGGCCGGTGACCGAGCGGGTGTAGAACAGCCGCGTGTCGTGGGTGTCCATGGCGACGTGCAGCGTGCCGTCCTGGGGCGAGACGCCCAGCGAGATCACGTTGTGCGAGTCGTTCGTCGTCAGCTGGTGCGGCAGCACGGCCGTCTCCCACGCGCCGCCGAGCGCGCGCCGGGCGACGACGGCGTGCCGGCTGGAGGTGTACCAGGCGGCGTACTGGTGGCCCGCGTGCGTGACCAGCGCGTCCTGGAACGCGTTGTTGTTGACCAGGCCGTCGTAGGACACGAAGTACAGCGCCGAGGCGTCGAGCAGGGTGTCGGACAGCAGGGTCACGCCGGGCGCCGCGTGCGCCGCGGGCGCGTGGACGAAGGAGGTGGTCAGCGCCAGCGCCGCCGCGAGGGCCGCCGCGCGCGTCACGCGCGTCACGCGACCACCCCGTCCACCTGGATCGTCTGCACGGCGCCGGCGGCGAACGCCAGCCGCACCCGCTTGCCCGTCACGGCCACGTCGCGACGCCGGGCGTACCGGTCGCCGGGGCCGGAGGTGAGCGTGGACCAGCGGGTGGCGGTGCCGTCGGGCACGGTCGCCAGCCGGCTCAGGTCGAACGTCAGGGTCTGCGCGGCCCCGGTGTTGGCGGCCACGATCACCAGCCGCCGCGCGGCGGCGTCGTGGGCGGCCACCGCCAGCTCGCTGCCCGTCTCCAGGACCCGCATCCCCGGCCGGACGTGCCGGGTGAACTGGGCCAGCACGTAGTACTTGGTCTCCACCGCGCCCGCGCGCAGCGTGCTCCCGTCGTACTTGATCGCGCCCCACCCGGCGGTGGGGTCCATGACCTGCCAGTAGCACCACGCGGTCGGCTTGAGCCAGCGGAAGTCGAGCAGCAGGCAGCGGGCCGTCTGGAGGCCGGTGCCGTCGCCGTCTCCGTGCTCGGAGTTCCACAGCGCCTTGCCCGACGCGCGCACGTCGTCGCCCAGCAGGTCGCGCCGCCCGCCCGTGCCCTGGTAGCCGTGCACGTTCACCTGGCGCACCAACGCCTTGGTGGCGCCGTCGAAGCCGTTCCACGTCGTGCGGGCGAGGTCGTAGCCGGTCTCGTCGGACGCGGAGATCCCCGTCCCGGTCAGGCCCTGCCGGTCCAGCTCGGTGCGCAGGTGGGCCAGCACGCCGCGCTGGGTGGCGGCGCCGATGTGGCAGCCCTCCTGGGTGCCGTTGGCGTGCCAGTAGGCGGAGGACGGCTCGTTGAACGGGTCCACGGTGCGGAAGTCCACGCCCCACTGGTCGCGGGCCCGGCGCGCGGTGACGGCGAGGTGGTGGGCGTGCTGGCGGTGGTTCCACGGCTGGAGGTTGTCGTCGGCGGCGTTCGCCGCGCCGGACGGGTTGTGGTTGAGGCACATCCACCACATCGGCGAGTTCGCGAACAGCTCGCTCACCGCACCGCGCCGGGTGGCCTTGACGAGTGCCGCGCGCTGCTTGGCGTCCGCGGCCCAGTTCCACGCCGAGGAGTTCGGGTCCTCGTCGGTCCAGTCCTGCCAGAAGCCCTCGACCTGCTTGAAGCGCGGGATGTTCGGCGAGGCGACCATGCGCTCGGAGCCGACCGCGTTCCAGCTCGACGCGCCGAGGTTGTAGCGGGCGATGGTCAGGCCGAGGCCGGGCAGCGACGCGCCGTCGTAGGTGACGTCCCCGGTGGTGAAGAACAGGTCGGCGAAGTCGTCCCGGTCGCCGAACGCGGTGGCCCACCAGGCGAGCGAGGTGCCCCAGCCCTCCCACGTGCCCTGGCCGGTCGGGGTGACGCCGATGGTGGCGTCGGCGTGCGCGGTCCCGGTGAGCCCGGTCCCGGCGAGCCCCGCCCCGGTGACCCCGACCCCCGCGACGGCGGCTCCCGCCGCGCCGAGCAGCGCCCTGCGAGTGACGACCACTGCGACCTCCTCGTCGCCGATCCCCTGCTGGAGAGGTGTGGACCCACTCCAGACCGTGGCACACTCGAAGGTCAACGAAACGAACAGGAACGATCAAAGTCGATCGGAACCGACACATGCGGTTGGCGGCGCAACGGCATGAACTGATCCTGGCGGCGGTCCGCGAGCACGGCGTGGTCCGGCTCGCGGACCTGGTGGAGCAACTGGGCGTGACGGCGGTGACGGTGCGCCGGGACGTGACGGCGCTGGCCGACCGGGGCCTGGTGGCCCGCGTGCACGGCGGCATCACGACGCCCCGCCACGGCGAGCAGCCGCCGCGGCCGGTGCCCGTCGCGCACGTCCTGGTCGGCATGGTCGCGCCGTCGGCGGAGTACTACTGGCCCGCCGTCATCCAGGGCGCGCAGGCCGCCGTGACCGCCGCCGGGGGACGGCTCGCGCTGCGCGCGTCGCGCTACGACGCGGCCGAGGACCGGCGGCAGGTGGCGGCACTGCTGGACCGGGGCGTGCAGGCGCTGCTGGTCGCGCCGAGCACCGGCGGGCCGGCCGGGCTCGACCTGCTGCGCCGGCTGGGCGGGCTGAGCGTGCCGGTGGTGCTGGTCGAACGCGTGCCGCCGCCCGAGCTGCCCACCATCGGCCTGGACGCCGCCGTCACCGACCACGCGCTGGGCGCGGGCCTGGCCGTGCGGCACCTGGCCGCGCTCGGGCACCGGGCGGTCGGCCTGGTGGTGTCGCGGCCGAGCCCGCACCACGACGCGATCCGCGCCGGCTGGCGGTCGGCGGTGACCGCGCTGGACCTGTCCCCCGACGTGCCGGCGCTCGACGTGCCGACGTACGGGTCGGCGCAGTGGGCGGCGGTGTGCGACGACGTGCTGGACCGGTGCGCCCGCTCGGGCGTGCGGGCGCTGCTGGTGCACGCCGACCGCGAGGCCATCGGGCTGGTGGACCGGGCCCGCGACCGCGGCCTGGACGTGCCGGGCGGGCTGGCCGTGGTGTCCTACGACGACGAGGTGGCCGCCGCGTCCGACCCGCCGTTGACCGCCGTCCGGCCGCAGAAGCACCGGCTGGGCGCGCTGGCGGCGCAGTTGGCGCTCGCCAGGGTGGCCGACCCGCTGGACCGGCCGGTGCACCGGGTGTCGCTGTGGCCGAGCCTGGTGGTGCGGGAGTCGTGCGGCGCGGGCCTCCGGCGGGTTCCGCAATAATTTCGTTCAGCTTGCTGAACAAATCGTTGTGCTCACGCCCCCGCCCCGCCACGATGGGGTGAACGACGAGGCGAGGGGGGCACCGTGGCCCGGTACCGGTTGCACGTCAACGGCGAACCGCGGGAGGTGGACGTCCCCGCGGACACGCCGCTGCTGTGGGTGCTGCGCGAGCAGCTGGGCGTGCTCGGCCCGAAGTACGGGTGCGGCGTCGGCGCGTGCGGCGCGTGCACCTCCCTGCTCGACGGCCGGGCGGCGCGGCCGTGCGTGACACCGGTCGACGAGGCGCGGGGCAAGCGGATCACCACCGTCGAGGGGCTGTCCGAGGACGGCGACCACCCGGTGCAGCGGGCCTGGCTGGAGCTGGACGTCGCGCAGTGCGGCTACTGCCAGCCGGGGCAGATCATGTCGACCGTGGCGCTGCTGTCCCGCGACCCCGACCCGGACGACGCCGCGATCGACGAGGCGTTGCGCGACAACGTGTGCCGCTGCGGCACCTACTCGCGCATCCGCGCGGCCGTGAAGCTGGCGGCCCGGATCGAGCGGAGTGGGCGATGATCACCCGGCGGGCGTTCCTGGGCGGCGTGCTCGTGGTGTCCGCGCCGGTCTCCCTGGTGGGGACGACGAGCACGGCGGCAGCGGGCACGGCTGCGGCGGAGACGGCTGCGGCGGGCACGGACTTCACCCCCAACGTGTTCGTGCGGCTGGACCAGCGCGGCCGGATCACCGCGACCGTCCCGAAACCCGACTCCGGTCAGGGCGTGCGCACGCTGGTCGCGCTGCTGGTGGCCGAGGAGCTGGCCGTGGGCCCCGACGACGTCCGGGTCGAGCAGGCCCCCGGCGACACCGCCCGCTACGGCCCGCAGTTCGTCGGCAACTCGTTCTCCGCCCGCTCGCTGCACGAGCCGATGCGCACCGCCGCCGCCACCTCGCGGTGCCTGCTGGTGGCCGCCGCCGCGCGGCGCTGGGGCGTGCCGGTCGCCGAGTGCTCGGCGCGCGACGGCGTGGTCCGCCACCGGCGGCGGTCGCTGCGGTACGCGGAGCTGGTGGCGGACGCGGCGGCGCTCGACCCGGCCACCGTGCCGGTGGTGCTGACGCCGCGGGAGGAGTGGCGCGTGCTCGGCCGGACGCGCTCGGGTCGCGTGGACGCGAAGGACGTCGTCACCGGCCGGGCCCGGTACGGCATCGACACCCGGCCGCCGGGGACGCTGGTCGCCGTCGTGCTGCGCCCGCCGTGGATCGGCGCGCTGGTCGACACCGTGGACGACGCCGCCGCGCGCGCCCTGCCCGGCGTGGTCGCGGTGACGCCGCTGGACCCCGCGACGTCCGGCCAGGGCGGGGTGGCGGTGATCGCGCGGACCACGCCGGAGGCGCTCAAGGGCCGTGACGCGCTGCGCGTGACGTGGCGCGGCGGCACGCCCGCCGCCGACAGCCGGGTGTGGCTCGACGAGCTGACCGCGGCGCTGCCCCCGGCGCCCGCCGCGCCCGGACCCGTGGCCTACGAGGCGACCTACCGGCTGCCGCTGCTCGCGCACGCGCCCATGGAACCGATGAACGCCACCGCGCACGTGACCGCCGACGGCATCTCGGTGTGGGCGCCGGTCCAGGACCCGGGCGGCCTGCGCACGCAGCTGGCCCGCCAGTTCGGCCTGGACGCGGCGGCCGTGCGGGTCGGGACGGCGCTCGCCGGCGGCGCGTTCGGGCGGCGCAGCGAACCGGACCCGGTGCTGGAGGCCATCGCGTGCTCGCGGGTGGCCGGGGCACCGGTGAGCGTGCTGTGGACCCGCGAGGACGACGTGCGGCACGACTCGTACCGGCCCATGTCGGTGCACCGGCTGGCCGCCGTCGTCGACGCGGACGGCGTGCCGACGTGGCGCTCGCACGGCATGTCGACCTGGGGCCTGACCGTGCTGCCGTTCTTCACGCCGGAGCTGATCGAGCAGAGCGGCAACCGGTTCCCGTACTCGGTGCCGGGGCAGGTGGACGTGGTCTCGCGGACCGCGCCGCTGCGCACCGGCTTCTGGCGGGCCGTGTACGCCGGGCACTTCCAGTACGTCGAGGAGGTGTTCCTCGACGCCCTCGGGCGGCGCGCCGGCCTGGACCAGGTGGAGCTGCGCCGCCGCCTGCTGCCCGCCGACTCGCGGCTGCGGCGGGCGCTGGACGCGGCGGTCGCGCGGGCCGGCGCGGTACCGGCGGGCCTGACCCGCGGCGTGGCGTGCCACGACGACTACGGCTCGGTGATCGCGGTCGTCGCGGACGCCGAGGGCGACCGGGTCCGCCGCGTGACGGCCGCGGTCGACGTGGGGCCGGTGCTGCACCCGTCGGGCGTGCGGGCGCAGGTGGAGGGCGGGGTGCTGGACGCCGTGTCCACCGTGTTCGGCGCGCAGGTCACCGTGCGGGACGGCCGGGTCGCGCAGACCTCGTTCCGCGACTACGCGTGGGCGCGCATCGACCGGGCGCCGGAGGTCGACGTCGTGCTCGTGCCGTCGGACGCGCCCGTCGGCGGTCTGGGCGAGCTGGCGTTCCCGGCCGCCGCGGCGGCCGTCGCCGTCGCGTCCGGGCGCACGGTCACCGGGATGCCGGTCACCGCCGAGGTCGGCTGAACGGTCACCGCCGAGGTCGGCGGCACAGGAGGCGCGGCGTGCTGGAGCTGCTCGACGAAAGGTCACGCGCCCGGCCCCGCACCTCCGGAGTCGGGGCGGGAACCGCGCCGGGACGGCGGTTCCCGGCCACCGGTCGCGGTGCGGCCCCCCGCGCGCGTCAGTAGCGGCAGAGGGCCAGGAAGTCCTTCTCGAAGTCGGGGAACTCCGCGCGCACGGCCGTGAGCACGTCCTCGGCCGTGCGCTCCCGGCCCGGCGCGAACTCCTCCGCCACCGCGCGCAGCGCCGCGTCGGGTTCGGACCCGCCCGCGCCGTGCTCGACCGCCTCCACCGGCCCCACGCCGTCGGCGAGCAGCCACAGGAAGTCGCCGAGGTCCTTGGCCACCACGCCGACCGCGCCCTCGGAACCGAAGAACACCACCGGCTGCTCCTCCAGCGGCGCGCCCGGCCGCACCAGCCACAGCGCCGCGAGACCGCCCGTGCCGTCCTGGGCGAACACCCGGTACGGCTCGCCGTCCAGCTCCGCGTTCCCCGTCCAGGACCGGACCCAGCCCGTCGTCTCGTCGGCGGGCATGAAGTCCTGGTACGGCTCGTAGTCGACCCCGTCGTCGTAGTCGAAGTCGTGGCCCGCGAGGGCGTGCAGCGCGGGCGGGAAGGCGCGGTCACCGGACATGGCGCGCACGCTACCGTGGCGGTCCGACACCGGAGGGGGAGACACGGTGACCTGGACCGACGCCACGTGGGGCGTGTGGGGTGACCACGACAGGGTGCTGGCGCAGCTGGCGGCGGGCGCGGACCCGAACTCGGCGCACGGCACCAGCCCGCTGCACGCCGCCGCGCAACGGGGTTCGCGCGAGGTGGTCGCCGAACTGGCGTCCCGCGTGGACGACGTGGACGCGCCGCACGAGGGCCGCACCGCGCTGTGGCTCGCGGTGTACGAGGACCGCGCCGACAACGCGGAGGCCCTGCTGGCGGCGGGCGCCGACCCGTGGCTGCCGATGATGGCCGGGTGGTCGCCGGGCAGGCTCGGCCTCGCCGGTCCGCTCGCCCCGCTGTTCGCGGGCGGCCCCGGCGCGCTGTCGCCCGAGGAGGAGGCGCAGGCGGCGGAGGCCGCGCGCCTGAGGGCCGCGTTCGCCGACCAGGAGCGGGGCGGCGAGGGGGCGAGCGTCCTGGCCGTGGCGGGCGTGGACGCGGCGGGGGCCGCGCGCCGGCTGGGCGCCGTGCCCACCGAGGTCGACGACCCGGAGGACCCGGAGTGGGAGGACGACGTCGTGGGCGTGACGGACGTGCCGGGCGGGTGCGTGCTGCTCCAGCCGTGGGGGTACGCGGTGCAGGTGCCGGGCCTGGTGCGGGCGGTCGCCGCCGGGACCGACGCCTACGGCGTCTACGCCAACCCCAAGAGCGGCAACCAGGGCATCGCGGTGCGCGGCGGCGAGGTCGTCGGTTCGGACCTGCACCCGGGCGGCGAGCCGTTCGAGCGGGACCCGGCCGACCAGGTGCTGCTGTCCTACCTGCACCGGTACGACGCGGACGCCTTCGCGTGCGGTTACGCGGGGGTGCGCCCGACCGACGCGCGCCCGGTCACCGGCCCGCCGGACGCGTGGCTGCGCCTGCCGCGACGGGACTGGCGGAGCTGACCCCCAGGTCCGCCAGCACGGCGCGGGCCGCGCGGCGGCCGGACACCAGCGCGCCCTGGATCGAGCCGGTGTCGCGGTGGTCGCCGCACACGTACCGGCGGGGCGCCAGGCGGACCGGCTTGCGCAGCGGGTGCGGCGCGGGCGCGGCGGGCAGGGCGTGCGGCACGTCGTACCGCGCGAGCACCTCCCACCCGCCGACGGGCGTGCCGTAGAGCACGCCGAGGTGCGCCCGGACCTCCGCCTCGGTCGCGTCGGTCAGCACGGACGCCTGCACGAGCGGCGCGTCCGGCGAGTAGGCGCGCGAGACCTCGGACAGCACGGCGGTGTTGACGACCGGGCCGCCCGGGTCGCCGTCCACGACCAGCGTGGGGTCGCGCAGCGGCGAGGCGGGCGGCCGGAAGTACCACGTCGTCACGCCGTGCCAGTCCGGCGCGCCCAGGCCGGGCCACAGCCGGTCGGCGGTGGTGCCGTCGGTGGCGAGGACGACGTGGTCGGCGGCGAGCCGCTCCCCGCCGGCCAGCTCCACGCCGTCCGGCCGCACCGCCACCACCGGCGCGCCGAGCCGCACGTCGAGGCCGCGCGCCAGCAGCCGGGGCAGCTCGCCCATGCCGAGCGCGGGCAGCGCCGCGCCGCCGCGCGCGAAGCTGCGCCACACCAGGTGGAAGAACCGCGAGGACGTGGTCAGCCGGTCCTCCAGGAACACGCCCGCCAGGAACGGCCGCAGCACGGTGTCCACGGCGTCGTCGGACAGCCACCGGCGCAGCTCCTCGCGGGTGGTGCGGTCGGGCGCGGACGTGATCGCGCCCGCCGGGCCGGCCAGGTCCCGCAGCGAGATCCCGGCCAGCGCGACCAGGTCGCGCAGGCCGAGCACGTGCTGCCCCAGCGCGCCGCGGATCGCGTGCAGCCCGTCGCGCGGGTCGGCCAGCAGGGCGCGCCGGCCGCCGCGGTGGACGAACGCGCCGGGCCGGAAGTGGCGCAGGTCCAGCGCGTCGAGGTCGACATCGGCCAGCGCGGGGTAGGCGGGCAGCAGGATCTGGAAGCCGCGGTCGAACCGCACCCCGTCCACGACGTCGGTGCGCACCCGGCCGCCGACGTCGTCGGCCGCGTCGAGCACCACCACCCCGACCCCGGCGGCGGACAGCACCCGTGCCGCGTTCAGCCCGGCCAACCCCGCCCCGACGACCACCGCTTCGACCACGGTTCGACGCTAGTGCGGCGCACCGGCCCCCGCACGACGGGTGGTCAGCCCGGGTGCCTGCCGAGCAGGTCCGCCGCGTGCACCGCCTCCAGCGACAGCGTCTTGTACCCGACCTCGCCGAACAGCACGGTCACCCGGTCGGTCTCGCTGTGCACCACCGTGCCCTCGCCCCACTCGGCGTGGTGCACGCGGGACTGGGCCGGGTACTCGGGGTTGAGCGACACCCCGGTGCCCGCGTCGCCGCTCCGGCAGGTGTCGCAGTTGCCGCAGGCCCGTTCCAGCACCTCGCCGAAGTACCCGAGCAGGTGCTGCCGCCGGCACGCCCTGGTCTCGGCGTACGCCCGCAGCACCTCGATGCGGGACTTGTCGAGCCGCTGGAGCCGCTCCGCCTCCGCCGCGGCCAGGTCGGCGGCGCGCGCCGGGTCCTCGACGAGCCGGAACCGGCCCTTCGCGGCGGTGACCGCGCCGGTGGTCTCCAGCAGGTTCACCCAGGAGGTGACCCGCTGCCGCGACGTCCCCGACTCGCGGGCGAGTTCGGTGACGCGCAGCCCGGGGTGCTCCCCGATGAACGCGGCCAGCCGGGCGAGGCCGTCGCGGTCGACGCGCCGGGACTGGAGGAACCGCTGGAGCCCCAGGTCCTGCGGCCGGTAGAACAGCACGGCCCGCGCCGGGTCGCCGTCGCGGCCCGCCCGCCCGATCTCCTGGTAGTAGGCGTCGAGCGAGCCGGGCGCGGAGGCGTGCGCGACGAACCGCACGTCCGGCTTGTCGATGCCCATGCCGAACGCGGAGGTCGCCGCCACCACGTCGACCCGGCCGGTCATGAACGCGTCCTGCACTCGGTCGCGGTCGGCGGCCTTCATGCCCGCGTGGAACGGCTCGGCCCGCACGCCCTTGGCGGACAGCTCCTCCGCGTACCGGGCGGCGTCCTTGCGGGTCGCCACGTACACCAGGCCGGGCCCCGGCTCCTCGACCACCCAGTCGCGCACCGCGCGCCGCTTCTCGTCGTCGGAGTGGTGCAGCCGCACGTCGAGCGACAGGTTCGGCCGGTCGAAGCCGAGCGTCACCACGGCCGGGTCGCGCATGGCGAGGTGCTCGACGACGTCCTCGCGCACGGCGGGCCCGGCGGTGGCGGTGAGGGCGAGCACGGGCGGGCGGCCGAGGCGTTCGGCGGCGGAGGCCAGGCGCAGGTAGTCGGGCCGGAAGTCGTGGCCCCACGCGGACACGCAGTGCGCCTCGTCCACGACGAGCAGCGCGGGCCGACCGAGGCGCTCCACCACCTCGGGGTTGGCCAGCTGCTCCGGCGACACGAACAGGTACCGGGCCCCGCCGGACGCCACGGCGTCCCACGCGGCGGCGTTGTCCACTTCGGACTGTCCCGAGTTGACCAGCACCGCGGGCGGCGCGCCGCTGTCGCGCAGCGCGGCGACCTGGTCGCGCTGGAGGGCGATCAGCGGCGACACGACGACCACCAGGCCGTCCAGCAGCACGCCCGGCACCTGGTAGACGGCGGACTTCCCGGCCCCGGTGGGCAGCACCACGACCACGTCGCGCCCGGCCATGACGTGCGTCATCGCGTCCAGCTGCTCGTCGCGCAACGACGACCAGCCGAACACCTCGGACGCGGTCTCCCGCAACCGCGCGCGGTCACCCACGGGCCAGCCCCTCCCAGAAGCGCGCCAGCACCGCCGCACCGGCGAGCAGCACGTCCACCCGGGCGCGTTCGTCGGCGGAGTGCCAGCGGTCCTCGGGCAGCCCGGTGCCGAAGAACACCAGGGGCGCGCCCAGCCGCTCGGCGATCCGGTGCGCCGGGCCGCCGCCCGCGTTGCCCATGACCCCGACCGGCCGCCCGAACTCCTCGCCCACGGCGTCCACCAGCACGCGCAGGGCGGGCAGGTCGTCGGGCGTGCGGTACGGCTCCTGCGCCGTGTCCCCGCTGAGCGCCACCTCGTGCTCGTAGGGCGGGGCCACCGTGTCGGCGAGCCACCGCTCCAGCAGTTTCCCGATCTCCTCGGTGCTCTGGTCGGCGACCGTGCGGATGCTCAGGTCGGCGCTCGCGACGGTCGGGATCGTGGCGCGCGGCGGGCCGTCGACGTCCCCGGCGCGCAGCGACAGCACCTCCAGCGTCGGCCGCGCCCACAGGGACTCCGGCGCGCTGTAGCCGGGTTCGGCGACAATGGCGCGGGTCCCGGTGCGCTCCACCCAGTCGTCCTCGTCGAACGGCAGGTCGGCGTAGGCGGCCCTGGTCGCCGCGGCCGGTTCGCGCACCCGGTCGTGGAAGCCGGGCAGCGCGACCCGGCCCTCGTCGTCGTGCAGCAGCGCGAGGACGCGGCACAGCTCGTGCACGGGGTTGGGCGAGGTGCCGGAGACCGCGCCGCTGTGCACGTCGCGCGCCGGGCCGCGGACCTCCAGGTGCGCCAACGTCGTCCCGAGCACGCTGGTGCACACGGCCGGGTGGTCGGCGTGCAGCAGCAGGGTGTCGGTGTACACGACCAGGTCGGCGGCCAGGCGCGGGTCGCCCAGCAGGTCGGGCAGGTGCGCGGAGCCGGTCTCCTCCTCGCCCTCGACGAGGACGACGAGGTTCACCGCGGGCGCCTCCCGGTCGCGCAGGTGCGCCCGCAGGCCCCACAGGTGGCTCAGCACCTGGCCCTTCGCGTCGGACGCGCCCCGGGCGTGCACGGCGCCGTCGCGCACGACGGGGTCGAACGGCGGCGTCTCCCAGGGCGCGTCACCGGGCGGGCGCACGTCGTGGTGGCTGTAGACCAGCACGGTCGGCGCGCCGGGTGCGGCGCACCAGCGGGCGAACACCGCGTCCGCCGGCCACAGCTCGACCTCGGGGAAGCCGACCGACCGCAGCGCGTCGGCCAGCCAGTGGGCGGAGCGGCGCACGTCGTCGGCGTGCTCGGGCACGCCCGCGACGGACGGCACCCGGCACCACGCGACCAGCTCGTCCACGAACCGGTCGCGGTGGGCGTCGAGGAAACCCCGGACCTCGTTCACCGGCGCACCCGTGCCTTCCCGATCGCCACCCCGACCGCGACCAGCACCGCGCCCAGCACGAGGAAGCCCAGGTCGTAGGCCAGCTCGTGCGGACCGTGCCGGACGTGGTGCACGCCCAGCACGAGGTGGTCGACGACGCCCTCCACGAGGTTGAACACGCCCCAGCCGGCCAGCACCCCGCCCCACAGCACGCGGGCGGGCCGCGGCCCCGAGCGGTTGAGCAGCGCCACGCCGGCCAGCACGAGCAGCAGGCACAGCAGGTGGAACAGGCCGTCGCCGATCATGTTCGCGTGCGGGTCGTCCGGGTACCAGCCGGACAGCATGTGGTGCCAGCCCAGGAGCTGGTGGATCACGATCCCGTCGATGAAGCCGCCGATGCCCAGCCCCAGCACCAGCGACGCCCGGTCCACCCTCGTCATGGGGCCGGGTTAGCCCGCGACGGACGGGTCAAACGCGGGCGGAACCCACCAGGGCGGTCACGGCAGGGTGCCACTGGCGGCCGGCGGGGCCGGCGTGCGCCTGCCGCACGTGCCGCCGTGCCGCCGCTCGGCCAGGTCGGTGATCGCGGCGGACGCGGCCGGCGGGGCGGTGGTGGTCGGCGGCGTCCTGCTCCCCCGGCGTCCTGCTCACGCGGCGACCGGGTCGTGCCAGGATCAGGACATGAGCACCACTCTCGTCTTCGTGCCCGGCTCCAACAGCAACTCCTTCTCCTACGCGCCGCTGCTGCGCGAGCTGGCCCTGCTCGGCGTGCGCGCCCTCGCCGTGGACCTGCCGGGGCACGGGTACGCGGCCACCGTCCCCGCCGCCTACCAGGCGCAGGACCCGGAGGGCCTGGCCACCGCGCCCACCGGCCTGGCCGGGGTGTCGCACGAGGACAACGTGGCGCACGTGGTCGAGGTGGTGCGGCGGGCCGCCGGGCACGGGCCGGTGGTGCTGGTCGGCCACAGCCGGGGCGGGTTCACCGTCACGTCGGTGGCGAACCGGGTGCCGGAGCTGCTGTCCCGGGTCGTCTACGTGTCGGCGTGGTGCTGCGTGGACCTCTCCCCCGCCGAGTACGCGGCACAGCCCGAGTACGCGTCGAGCGCGCTGCACGACACCGCGGGCGTGCTGGCGGCCGCCCCGGCGGCGCTGGGCGCGCTGCGGCTGAACTGGCGCACGTCCGACCCGGCGCTGCTGGCCGCGCTCACCACCGCGCTGCACGCCGACGGCACGGAGTCGGAGGTGCTGGTCAGCCTCGGGCTGCTCGAACCGGACGAGGGCCTGGACGTCGGCGCCGACCGGGTGGACGCGGCGACCTGGGGCCGGGTGCCGCACACCTACGTGCGCCTGGCCCGTGACCGCTCGATCCCGGTGGCGTTGCAGGACCGGTTCGTCCGCGAGGCCGACGCGCTGACCCCGGGCAACCCGTTCGACGTGCGCACGCTCGACAGCAGCCACGTGGGCTTCCTGATCCACCCGGAGGAGGCCGCCGGCCTGTTCGCCGACCTGGCCTGATCCCGGGAATCCCGGTTTGTCAGTTTCTTGCGCGTCGCTGCTCACTTCTTGCATCCTGAGGTCGTCCCTCCAACGAAGGAGTGCGCGGTGTCCCTGTCACGCAGGACGTTCCTCGGGTCGGCCCTCGCCGCCTCGACCATCGGTGCCGCCTCGGCCACCTCCCCCGCCCTCGCGGCCAGTCCGCCCGGTGACGTCGTCGGCAAGGTCACCGTCGGCTACCAGGGGTGGTTCGCCGCCAAGGGCGACGGCTCGCCGCTGGACGGCTGGTGGCACTGGAGCGACGACTGGGGGCAGCCGCCGTCGCCGTCGAACCACGCGCTGACGGCGTGGCCGGACATGACCGACTACGAGCGCGAGTACACCACCGCGTTCGGGACGCTCGGCGACGGCAGCCCGGCGACGGTGTTCTCCAACCACGACTACCAGGCGGTGGACGTGCACTTCCGCTGGATGCGCGAGTACGGCTGCGACACCGCCGCGCTCCAGCGGTTCAACCCGACCGGCGGCGAGGGGCCGATCCGCGACGCGGTCACCGCGCACGTCCGGCGCGCGGCCGAGGCGCACGGCGTGAAGTTCTACATCATGTACGACGTCACCGACTGGGCGAACATGCAGTCGGAGATCAAGGCCGACTGGCTGGGCAAGATGAAGGCGCACACCTCGTCCCCGGTGTACGCCCGGCAGAACGGCAAGCCGGTGGTGTGCGTCTGGGGCTTCGGCTTCAACGACCCGGGCCGCCCGTTCACCCCGCAGCAGTGCCAGGACGTGGTCGACTGGTTCAAGGGCCAGGGCGTCTACCTGATCGGCGGCGTGCCGACGCACTGGCGGCGCGAGGTCGAGGACTCCCGGCCGGGGTTCGCGAACGTGTACCGCAGCTTCCACATGCTCTCGCCGTGGATGGTGGGCCGGATCGGGAACGTCGCGGACGCGGACCACTTCCACGCCAACGTCAACGGCCCCGACCAGGCCGAGTGCACCCGCCTCGGCATCGACTACCAGCCGTGCGTGCTGCCCGGCGACCTGTCGCGGCGGCACCGGGCGCACGGCGACTTCATGTGGCGGCAGTTCTACAACGCGGTCCGCTTGGGCGTGCAGGGCGTCTACATCTCGATGTTCGACGAGTACAACGAGGCCAACCAGATCGCCAAGACACCGGAGACGCAGGCGGGCATCCCGGTCGGCTCCGGCTTCCTGGCCCTGGACGAGGACGGCACGCGCTGCTCGTCGGACTACTACCTGCGGCTCACCGGCGACGGCGGGAGGATGCTCAAGGGCCTCATCCCGCTGACCGCCGTGCGGCCGACGAAACCGGTGCCCGACACCGGCCCGCCCCCCGTCGACCGCGACCTCGCGGCCGGGCGGCCGACCGCGCAGAGCAGCCAGACCCAGGGCTACGGCAGCCACCTCTCGGTGGACGGCGACCCGCACACCTACTGGGAGAGCGCCAACAACGCGTTCCCGCAGTGGGTGCAGGTGGACCTGGGCTCGACGGCCTCGCCGAAGCGGATCGGGCTGGGCCTGCCGCCGAACCCGGCGTGGGGCGGGCGCACGCAGACCGTCGCGGTGGAGGTCAGCGCGAACGGGTCGACCTTCACCACGCTCGTGGGCGCGACCGGGTACGCGTTCGACCCGGCGACCGGGAACGCGGTGACGGTCGCGCTGCCGGCGGGCGCGCAGGCGAGGTACGTGCGGCTGCGGTTCACCGGCAACACCGGGTGGCCGGCGGGTCAGCTGTCCCGGTTCCAGGTGTTCGGTTGAGCGGTGCTCCCGGACGCTGTGGGAGCGCTCCCGGGGTAGGCTCCGCCGCATGGTGAGCGTGTTCGTGACGGGGTCGTCGGACGGTATCGGGCAGGAGACGGCGGCGACGCTCGTGGCCCTCGGGCACCGGGTGGTGCTGCACGCGCGGAACGACGAGCGGGCCGAGCAGGCGATGGCCGCCGTCCCCGGCGCCGACGGCGTCCTCGTCGGCGACCTCGCGTCGCTGGCCGGGACCCGCGCCCTGGCGACCGCCGCCGCCGCCCCCTTCGACGTGGTCGTCCACAACGCGGGGCTCGGCGGTGGCCTGCCGTCCAGGGTCGTCACCGAGGACGGCCTCGAACTGCTGTTCCAGGTCAACGTGCTGGCGCCGTACCTGCTGACGGCCCTGATGCCCAGGCCGGGGCGGCTGGTCTACCTGACGTCCGGCCTGGAGGCCCAGGGCGTCGCCGACCTGACCGACCTCCAGCACGAGCGCGGCCCGTGGGACGGGATGCAGGCGTACTCGGACTCGAAGCTGCTCGACGTGGTGCTGGCGTTCGCGGTGGCCCGGCGCTGGCCGGACGTGCCGAGCAACGCGGTCGACCCGGGCTGGATCAAGACCAAGCTGGGCGGTCCGGGCGCGACCGACGAGCTGCCCAGGGGGGCGGAGACCCAGGTGTGGCTCGCGACCACCGACGCGCCGGTGACCGGGCGCTACCTCAAGTGGCGCGAGGAGCTGCGCGCCAACCCGGCCGCCTACGACGAGGCGGTCCAGGACGGCCTGCTCGCGGCGTGCGCGGAGCTGACCGGCGTCACCCTGCCCTGAGGCGGCACCGACCCCGGGGCGCACCGGTCGACCCGCACCGGTCGACCCGCGCCGGGGACGCGCCGGCCGAGCGCGTCACCGCCCCGGCAGGACCGGTGCCCCCGCGCGGTCGGGGCGGTCGGCGGGCGTGCCGACCAGGTCGCGACCGAGGTCGCCGCGCAGCGTGGCCACCGCGTCCAGCACGTAGTTCTGCCGCACCCGCCACGGCCCGGTGTGCCCCTGGCGCGGAAACGCGTGGACGGCCCGCTGCACGTACCCCGACGCGAGGTCCAGCAGCGGTCGCCGCTCCAGCGCGCGCCCGGGCGTCGGGACCACCGCCGCGTAGCCGTTCCGGTCCATGAACCGGAGCACGCGGCACACCAGGCGCGAGGTGAGGTCGGCCCGCAGCGTCCACGACGCGTTGGTGTAGCCGACGCACACGGCGAAGTTCGGCAGGTTCGTGACCATCGCGCCGCGCCACAGGAACTGGTCGGGCAGCGGGACCGCGCGGCCGTCCACCGACGGCTCGATCCCGCCGAACGCGAGCAGCCGCAGGCCGGTCGCGGTCACCACGACGTCGGCCTCCAGCACCCGCCCGGACCTCAGCCGCACGCCCTCGGGCACGAAGGTGTCGACGTGGTCCGTCACGACCGACGCGCGGCCCGCCGTGACGGCGGTGAACAGGTCGGCGTCGGGGATCGCGCACAGGCGCTGGTCCCACGGGTCGTACGTGGGCGTGAAGTGCTCGCGCACCGCCTCGGCGTCGCCGAGGACCTTCGTGGACAGTCCGGTGAGCACCTTGCGCGCGACCTTCGGGAAGCGGCGGCAGAACTGGTAGAACGCCAGGCCGAACGTGATGTTCTTGGCCCGCACCACCCGGTGCGCCACGCCCGCGGGCAGCAGCGCGCGCACCTTGTCGGCGATCTTGTCGCTGCCCGGCACGGGGCTGATCCAGGTGGGCGAGCGCTGGAGCATGGTGACGTGCGCGGCGGTCCGGGCCATCGACGGCACCAGCGTCACCGCCGTCGCGCCGCTGCCGATCACCACGACCCGCTTGCCCGCGTGGTCGAGGTCCCCGGGCCAGAACTGGGGGTGCACCACCCGCCCGGTGTAGTCCTCGACGCCGGGGAACACCGGGTCGTGGCCCCGGTCGTAGTCGTAGTAGCCCGCGCACGCGTAGAGGAAGCCGCACGTCATCGTGCTCTCGACGACCTCGCCGTCCGGCCCGCGCCGGCGCAGGGTCAGCGTCCACCGGTCGGTCGCGGTGGAGAAGTCCGCCGCCACCACCTTCGTGCCGTAGCGGACCAGGCGGTCGATGCCGTGCTCGGCGGCCGTCTCCCGCACGTAGCGCAGGATCGACGGGCCGTCCGCGATCGACTTCGCCTCGCGCCACGGCCGGAACGGATAGCCGAGCGTGAACATG
The DNA here is from genome assembly GCF_051756985.1 of Saccharothrix sabaoui. Taxonomy (NCBI): domain Bacteria; kingdom Bacillati; phylum Actinomycetota; class Actinomycetes; order Pseudonocardiales; family Pseudonocardiaceae; genus Saccharothrix; species Saccharothrix sabaoui. The sequence continues at coordinate 35,689 of NZ_JBPKJK010000010.1, read as the reverse complement.
TCCGAGTCCGACCGGACGCCCGGGTAGCGGAAGAGGTCCCAGGTGCCGCCCATGGCGTCGCGCGCCTCGACGACCGCGACGGACTTGTCCGGGCACTCCGTGCGCAGCCGGTAGGCCGCGCCGACGCCGGACAGTCCGGCGCCGACGATCACGACGTCGAGGTGCTCGGGAGCGGTCATGGTCCCAGTGTGCTGGAGGCCGTACCCGCCGACTTGACCGGGGGCGACAAGTATTTGACCCTGGACGACATGTCGGTGATCCGCTCCGCGGGCCTGCGCGGCTTCCGCGCGACCGTGGCCGAGCTGGGCGGCCGGGCCGAGGACTACGCCCGCGCGGCCGGGTTGCCGACGGCCGCGCTGGACGTGGACGACCTGCTGGTGTCCGACCGCGTGGTGGCCGACGTGCTGGAGGTTGCGGCGGCCGAGCTGCGGTGCCCCGACCTGGGGCTGCGGGTGGCCGCCCGGCAGGACTTCGGCATGCTCGGCCCGCTCGCGCTGGCCATCCGCCACTCCCCCACCGTCGCCGACGCGCTGGAGTGCACCTCGCGCTACCTGTTCGTGCACGCGAGGTCGCTGAGCCTCGCGCTGGTGGACGACCCGTACGGCGCGCCGGACCTGGTCGCGCTGCGCTACGGCCTGCCGCCGGGCCTGCCGGTGTCCGTGCAGGCGACCGACCTGGGCCTGGGCTTCCTGCACCGCTCGATCCGGTACCTGCTGGGCGACCGCTACCGCCTGCGCGGCGTGGAGCTGCCCTACCCGCCGGTCGCACCCCTGGCCGCGTACGAGGAGTTCTTCGGCGCGACCGTCCACACCGGACGGGAGGCGCCGATGCTCCGGATGCCCCGGGCGCTGACCCGCGAACCCCTGGCGGGCGGCGACGAGCGCGTGTGGCGCCTGGCGCTGGCGTTCCTCGCCGAGCAGGCGCCGGGCGACCACGGCACGGCGTCGAGGGTGCGCGGCGTGCTGACCCGGTCGCTGGGCACGGTCCCGCCGGAGATCACCGCCGTGGCCCGCCTGCTGGCCCTGCACCCGCGCACCCTGCAACGCCGCCTGGCCGCCGAGGGCACCACGTTCCACCGGGTGCTCGACGAGGTGCGCCGGGACGCCGCCAAGCGCTACCTGACCACGACCGACGTCCCCCTGGGCCAGGTGGCGGCCATGCTGGGCCTGTCGGAGCAGTCGGCCCTGACCCGCTGCTGCCGCCGCTGGTTCGGCGCCACCCCCACCGCCGTCCGCCGCGGCGGGTGACCTGCCGCGGCGTCCTCGTGTCGCGCCGGGTCAAGTTCCTGTCGCGCCCGGTCAAGTCAGGCCCTTCCCCCACCCGGCAGACTGGACGCCCAGACCCGTTCGAGGAGGCCGCATGTCCAAGCTCCCCCGGTTCGCGTTCCGCGGTGGCACGGCCGTCGTCACCGGCGCGGCGAGCGGCATGGGCGAGCAGGTGGCGTACGGCCTCGCCCGGCGCGGCTGCCACCTGGTGCTGCTCGACCGGGACGCGGAAAGGCTGGGGGCCGTGGCGTCCCGCATCACCGGCGTCGACGTCGACACCCTCGTGGTCGACCTGGCGGACGTCGACGCGCTCGACGGCGTCGCCGCGAAGGTCGTCGCCGACCACCCGCGGATCACGCTGCTGGTCAACAACGCGGGCGTCGCGCTCGGCGGCACGTTCGACCAGGTCTCCGCCGAGGAGTTCGACTGGGTGCTGGCCGTCAACCTGCGGGCCCCGGTGGCGCTGACCCGGCTGCTGCTGCCGACCCTGCTGGCCTCGCCGGGCAGCCACGTCGTCAACGTCTCCAGCCTGTTCGGCCTCATCGGCCCGCCCGGCCAGACCGCCTACTCCACCAGCAAGTTCGCCCTGCGCGGGTTCAGCGAGTCGCTCCGCCACGAGCTGGCCGACCGGGGCGTCGGCGTGACCTGCGTGCACCCCGGCGGCATCCGGACGCGGATCGCCGAGACCGCGCGCGTCGCCGCCGCCGCGAGCGAGGCCGACGCCGAGGCGGGCAAGGAGGGGTTCGCCAAGCTCCTCACCTACCCGGCGGACAAGGCCGCCGAGCAGATCCTGGCGGGCGTCGAGAAGCGCCGGGGCCGCGTGCTCATCGCCTGGACGGCGGTCGTCCCCGACCTGCTGGCCAGGCTGTTCCCCACCTCGTACATGGCCGTGATGAACCGCCTGAGCCCGTCCACGGCCCGCAACGCCCAGCGCCGCGCCACCCCCGCCGAACGGTAGCGCCACCACGGGTCCGCCCACCCCGGCGCGGTCACGGTGAACAGCACGTACCCGCAGCTCAACGCCCGGCGGCCGGGGTGGGCCGCGACCCACGCGTCCACCACGTCCGCCGGGAACTCGATCCGCAGCACCGCCTCCAACTCGGCGGCGTCGCGGCACCGCCACGAGGACATCACCGCGGTCCGCTCGGCGCCCCGCACCTGCCACCACGCGTCCGTCGTCTCCGCCGCGCCCTGCGCCGACGACCACGGCGACGCCCCGGGCAACCCGGCGAACTCCCCCTCGCGCCAGTCGTTGTCGATCACCACCAGCCGCCCGCCCGGCCGCAGCACCCGCAGCACCTCCCGCAACCCGCCCGAGCAGTCGGGCGGGAAGAAGTACGCGAACCGCGCGTGCACCACGTCCACGCTCGCGTCGGCCAACGGGATGTGCTCCGCCGACCCGGCCGGCACCGCCCCCGCCGGCACCCCCTCCCGCACCCGGGCCCGCGCCAGCAGGCCGGGGTCCGGCTCGACCCCGACCACCCGCCCCGCGTCGGCGTACCGCGGCAACCAGAACCCGGTGCCGCAGCCCAGGTCGAGCAGCGTGCACCCGGCCAGTCGGCCCGCTCGCGCAACGCGGCCCACAGCACCCCGTCGGGGTCGATCGCCTCGTTCTCGCGTTCTTACACGTCCGGGTGGTCGGCGATGTTGGGCGCGCGGTGGAAGTCGGGGAACACCGGGCACACGGTGGACCGCGCACCGGCGGGACCCGTCCCAGGTGAACGCGCCACCGCCTCGGGTGGGTGGATTCACAGGTCCTCTCAGGAACACCGGTGAGCTGGGGGTTGCCACGCCACCTGGACTAGGCCATCCGGGGTATTGCCCGAAGGGCGCGTATTCGACGCCCGCCGGCTGGTACATGTGTAGTACGAGGCGGCCACAGGGGGTGCGCCCGCCTCGCCCCCGGCTGCGGCCGGGCATCTCATGATCCGGGGGGATCAATGAAAAAGCACGGCACCGACAGCTTCTTCGTCGTCGGCGAGGGAGTGCTGGAGTTCGACCGCGGCGGCGAGGCGCGGACGCGCCGACCGAGCACGGTCGAGGAGCTGCGCCGGTTCCGGTTCTCGCGACTGGGCCCGACCGGGACGCAGCTGGACGAGGGGACCAGGACGGCCCTGGCCCAGGCGATGACGGACGCGGCGGCGGTCCAGCGGGACTCGGCGAACCCGCCGATCCCGGCGGGCTTCACCTACCTGGGCCAGTTCGTCGACCACGACCTGACCATGGACCGCAGCGAGTCGCAGCTCGGCGAGGACGTGAACCTCGACGAGCTGGTGCAGGGCCGTTCACCGGCGCTGGACCTCGACTCGCTCTACGGCCGCGGCCCGGAGGACCGCACCGACCGTGCCTTCTACGCCGCAGACCGGGTGAAGCTGAAGGTCGGCACGACCTCGCCCGCGGCGGCGAGCGGGCCGCTCAGCCAGGCGATGGAGGGCTTCGACCTGCCGCGGTTGGGCCAGACCGGCCTGACCGAGGAGGACCGCAGGCGCCCGTTGATCCCGGACGAGCGCAACGACGAGAACCTGGCCGTCGCCCAGACGCACCTGGCGTTCATCAGGTTCCACAACCGGGTCGTCGACGAGCTGGCGCTGCGCGGCCTGACCGGGCGGCGGCTGTTCGAGGCGGCGCGCGAGCAGGTGGTGCGGCACTACCAGTGGGTGCTGCGCCACGACTTCCTGCCGCGCGTGGTGGACCCGGCGATCGTGGACGACGTGTTCACCAACGGCAGGCGCTTCTTCGAGGCGCCCCGCCGGGGGCGACCGCCGGTGGGCCTGCACCCGACGATGCCGCTGGAGTTCTCGGTGGCCGCGTACCGGTTGGGGCACAGCATGATCCGGGCCTCGTACGAGTGGAACCGGGTGTTCAACACGCCGAACGGGATCGCGGGGACGCTGTTCCTGCTGTTCGTGTTCAGCGGGACGTCCGGCAACTTCGACCCGGGCTCGGCGCTGCCGGACCTGGACGACCCGAACCACGAGAGCGTCGACGCGCTGCCCACCAACTGGATCGCCGACTTCCGCCGGCTGTACGACTTCGCCGAGGCCGACCGGCCGGACCTCGCGCCGCCCGTCGACGGCGGCAACGTGACCAAGCGGCTCGACTCGCTGCTGGTGGACCCGCTCAGGCAGTTGCCGGCGGGCACCTTCGACGGGCGCGGCACGGTGGTCACGGAGATCCAGCGCAACCTCGCCTTCCGCAACCTGACCCGGGCGAACATGGTCCGGCTCGCGAGCGGGCAGCAGATGGCGGAGTTCCTGGAGGTGGAACCGCTGACGGCCGAGCAGGTCCTGGTCGGCGACGGCGGCGCGAGCCTGGAGTCGCTGACCGACGAGCAGAAGGCCGCGGTGACCGCCGCGACCCCGCTGTGGTTCTACGTCCTGCGCGAGGCCGAGTTCACCGGCGGCCGGCTCGGGGCGGTCGGCGGCCGGATCGTCGCGGAGGTGTTCCACCGAGCGATGGAGGGCAGCCGGACGTCCATCGTGCGCGAGCCGTCGTGGCGGCCCACGCTCGGTCCGGACCGGCGGACGTTCCGGATGGTCGACCTGCTCCTCTTCGCGTTCGAGGGCAAGGCCGACCTGCTCAACCCGCTGGGCGACTGACCGTGCCGGCCCGCTTGGGGGAGCGGACCGGGGTGGGCGGGAAGCTCGACCGCTGGGCGGCGCCCGCGCTGCGGGTGTCGATCGCCGTCGTGTTCGTCTGGTTCGGAGTGCTCAAGGTGACCGGTGACTCGCCGGTCGCGGAGCTGGTCGGGGCCGCCGTGCCGTGGGTGGACCGGGGTGTCCTGGTGCCCGCGCTGGGGTGGTTCGAGGTCGTGCTGGGTGTGGCGTTGCTGCTCGGGCGGCTGCCGCGGCTGACGCTGGTCGTCGTGGCGGTCCACCTGGCGGGGACCTTCGTGGTCTTCGTCCGGGCGCCGGCCCTCGTGGTGATCGGGGGCAACCCGCTGCTGCTGACCGCGAACGGCGAGTTCGTGCTGAAGAACGTGGTGCTCATCTGCGCCGCCCTGGTGCTGCTCGGGAGGGCGTCGGGGCGCGGGGAGGGCTGACCGCGCGCCCCGGTCCCCGGTCCTCCCGGGGACCGGGGACCGGGCCCGTCACCCGCCGGTGTGGCGGGCCCACTCGCGGTGGAAGCCGCGGACGTGCCGGGTCACCCTGGTCGCCGCCAGTTCCGGGTCCCCGGAGCGCACGGCGCGCAGGATGGCCCGGTGCTCGCGGCGCAGGCGGACGGCCGTGCGCGACCAGTCGGGCAGTTCCCGCACGGCGTCGAGCACGGCCTGCTGGATCGCGTCGCGCAGGCCGGCCATCACGGCGGTGTTGACCGCGTTGCCCGCGGCGGCGGTGAGGGCCACGTGGAAGTCGGCGTCGAGCCGGTGGAACGCGTCGGCGTCCAGGTCGGGGTCGTCCATGCGGTCCAGCAGGGCGGCGGCGCGGAGCAGGTCGGGGTGGTCCGGGTTGGCGGCGGCGGAGCGCACCGAGTGGCTCTCGATCATGACCCGGGTGTCCACCAGGTCGCCCATCGGCAGCCGCCGGGTCGCCAGGTGCAGGCGCAGGGCCGCGCCGAGGCCGCCCGCCGGGTCGGCGATGACGGTGGTGCCCGCGTCCGGTCCCGAGCCGACGCCGCTGCGCACCACGCCCAGGGCCTGCAGCACGCGGATCGCCTCGCGCACGGTGGCGCGGCTGACGCCCAGCTCCTCGGCGAGCCTGCGTTCGGCGGGCAGCTGCTCCCCCACGCCGAGCCTGCCCGCGGTCAGCTCCGACTCCACGTGCCGCAGCACCGCGCCGTATCCGGACACCTCGCGCCTCCTGTGGCCTGACCACAGCCCTGGTGTGGTCTGACCACAGAGTCTAAGCTCACCGGCGTGAGAGTCGCGCTGTTCGTCACGTGCCTGGTCGACGGGCTGTTCCCGGACGTCGGCAAGGCCACCGTCCGGCTGCTGGAACGGCTCGGCCACGAGGTGGTCGTCCCGCCGGCGCAGACGTGCTGCGGCCAGATGCACGTCAACACCGGCTACCCGGGCCAGGCGCTGCCGGTCATCCGCAACCACGTCAGGGCGTTCGAGGACGCCGAGGTGGTCGTCACGCCGTCCGGCTCGTGCGCGGGCTCGATCCGCCACCAGCACGCCGACGTGGCCCGCGGGCAGGGCGACCGGGGGTTGGCCGAGGCGGCGGAGGCGACCGCGGGGCGCACGTACGAGCTGTCGGAGTTCCTGGTCGACGTGCTCGGCCTCACCGACGTGGGCGCGTACTTCCCGCACCGCGTCACCTACCACCCCACGTGCCACTCGCTGCGCGTGCTCGAGGTCGGTGACCGGCCGCTGCGGCTGCTGCGCGCCGTGGAGGGCATCGACCTGGTCGAGCTGCCCTCCGCCGAGACGTGCTGCGGGTTCGGCGGCACGTTCGCGGTGAAGAACGCCGACACGTCCACCGCCATGCTCGCGGACAAGATGAGCAACGTCATCGGCACGCGGGCGGGCGTGCTCACGGCGGGCGACGCGTCGTGCCTGATGCACATCGGCGGCGGCCTGAGCAGGCTGCGCAGCGGCGTCCGCCCCCTGCACCTGGCGCAGGTCCTGGAGCACACGCGATGACCTTCCTCGGCATGCCCGCCGGCCGCGGCAACCTGAGCGGCGCCCCGTTCCCGGGTGCGGCGCGCACCGCGTTGGGCGACGCCCAGCTGCGCCGCAACCTGGCCAAGGCGACCACCACGATCCGGGCCAAGCGCGCGGGCGTCGTGGCCGAGCTGCCCGACTGGGCGGAGCTGCGCGCGGCCGGCGCGGCGATCAAGGACGACGTGCTGGCCAACCTCGACGAGTACCTGGTCCGGTTCGAGGAGGCGCTGACCGCGCGCGGCACGACCGTGCACTGGGCGCGCGACGCCGACGAGGCCAACCGGATCGTCACCGACCTGGTCCTCGCCACCGGCACGAGCGAGGTGATCAAGGTCAAGTCGATGGCCACCGCCGAGATCGGCCTCAACGAGGCGCTGGAGGCGGTCGGCGTGCACGCCGTGGAGACCGACCTGGCCGAGCTGATCGTGCAGCTCGGGAACGACCGGCCGAGCCACATCCTGGTGCCCGCCATCCACCTCGGCCGGGCCGAGATCCGGGAGGTGTTCCGGCAGCACATGCCCGGCGTCGACCCGGACCTCACCGCCGACCCGCGCGCGCTCGCCGAGGCCGCCCGCGAGCACCTGCGGCGGAAGTTCCTCACCGTCGACGTGGCGATCTCGGGCGCGAACTTCGGCATCGCCGACACCGGCTCGCTGGTCGTGGTCGAGTCCGAGGGCAACGGCCGGATGTGCCTCACGCTGCCGCGCACGCTGATCAGCGTGGTCGGCATCGAGAAGATGCTGCCGTCATGGCGCGACCTGGAGGTGTTCCTCCAGCTGCTGCCCCGCTCGTCCACCGGCGAGCGGATGAACCCCTACACGTCCGTGTGGACCGGCCCCACCGAGGGCCAGACCAGCCACGTCGTGCTGGTCGACAACGGCCGCACCGCCACCCTCGCCGACCCGGACGGGCGAGCCGCGCTGCGCTGCATCCGCTGCTCGGCGTGCCTGAACTCGTGCCCGGTCTACGAGCGCACCGGCGGCCACGCGTACGGCTCGACCTACCCGGGTCCGATCGGCGCGGTGCTGTCGCCGCAGCTCACGGGCGTGCTGGAGAACCCGACGCTGCCGTTCGCGTCCTCGCTGTGCGGGGTCTGCTACGACGTGTGCCCGGTCGCGATCGACATCCCGTCGATGCTGGTGCACCTGCGCGGCCGGGTGACCGCGGCCAAGCGCGCCACGCCCGAGTCGACCGCCATGCGCGCCCTGTCCTGGGTCATGTCCGACGCGCGCCGCTGGCGCAGGTTCACCCGGTTGGGCAAGTTCGGCCGGTTGGCGAGCAGGCACGTGCCGCTGCCCGGCTGGTCGGTGGCCCGGGACGTGCCGCAGCCGCCGCAGGAGACGTTCCGCGACTGGTGGGAGAACCGATGAGCGCCCGTGACGAGGTCCTCGCCCGCGTGCGCCGGGCCAAGGGCCCCGGTCAGGCCCCTCCGGTCCCGCGCGACTACCGCGCGGCCGGCACCCGGGTCGCCGACCTGGACCTGTTCGCCGAACGCCTGCGCGACTACCGGGCGCAGGTCCGCGTGGTGCCCGCCGACCGGGTCGCCGAGGCCGTCGCCGAGGCCCTGCGCGACCGGGGCGCGCGGACCGTCGTCGCCGCGCCGGGCGTCCCCCCGGAGTGGGCGCCCGGGGCGACCCGGACCCCCGTGGGCGTCGACGAGCTCGACCGCGCCGACGCCGTGGTCACCGGCTGCCGGGTGGCCGTCGCCGAGACCGGCACGATCGTGCTCGACCACGACGCGCCCGACCAGGGGCCGCGCGCGCTGACCCTGGTGCCCGACTACCACCTGGTGGTGGTGCGGGAGGAGCAGGTCGTGGCCGGTGTCCCGGACGCCGTGGCCCGGCTGGCGGGCGTGCGCACGCAGACCTGGATCAGCGGCCCGTCCGCGACCAGCGACATCGAGCTGGAACGCGTCGAGGGCGTGCACGGGCCGCGCACCCTGGAGGTCGTGATCGCCTCCCACATCATGGGCGGAACTGACCAGAACGGCGTTGTTCGGTAGCATCGCCGTGCCGGCCGAGAGGCGCTGCAACGGGCGAGGGCCCGCCACGCTCGGCCACCTGACCACCACAAGGGCGCCTCCCCACGACGGGAGGCTGCGCGTGTCGGAAAACGCCCTGCGTGAACTGCTCGACCAGCGCGTCGCCGTGTTGGACGGCGCGTGGGGGACGATGCTGCAAGCCGCGGGCCTCAGCCCGGCCGACTACCGCGGCGACCTGCTCACCGACCACTCGCACGACGTCACCGGCGACCCGGACCTGCTCAACCTGACCCGACCGGACGTCATCCTCGACGTGCACCGCCAGTACCTGGCGGCGGGCGCGGACATCACCACCACCAACACGTTCACCGCGACGTCCATCGCCCAGGCCGACTACGGCCTGGAAGGGCTCGTGCGCGAGATGAACGTGCGCGGCGCGCAGCTCGCCCGCCAGGCCGCCGACGAGGTGGGCGGCCGGTTCGTGGCCGGCTCGGTCGGCCCGCTCAACGTGACGCTGTCGCTGTCGCCGCGGGTGGAGGACCCGGCGTACCGGACGGTGACGTTCGACCGGGTGCAGGCCGCGTACGAGGAGCAGATCAGCGCGCTCGCCGAGGGCGGCGTGGACCTGCTGCTCATCGAGACGATCTTCGACACGCTCAACGCCAAGGCCGCCGTCGCCGCCGCGCGCGAGGTCGCGCCGCACCTGCCGCTGTGGATCTCGGTCACCATCGTCGACCTGAGCGGCCGCACGCTGTCCGGCCAGACCGTCGAGGCGTTCTGGAACTCCATCGCCCACGCCGAGCCGCTCGTGGTGGGCGTGAACTGCTCGCTCGGCGCGGCCGAGATGCGGCCCCACGTGCAGGACCTGGCGCGCCTCGCGAACACCTACACCGCCAGCCACCCCAACGCGGGCCTGCCCAACGCGTTCGGCGGCTACGACCAGACGCCCGAGGAGACCGCCGAGCTGCTGCGCGGGTTCGCCGAGGAGGGCGTGGTCAACGTCGTCGGCGGCTGCTGCGGCACCACGCCCGCGCACATCGCGAAGGTGGCGGCGGCGGTCCGGGGCATGGAGCCGCGCACCCTCGCCCGGGTGCCCGACCGCACCCGGTTCAGCGGCCTGGAGCCGTTCGAGATCGGCCCGGACACCGGGTTCGTCATGATCGGCGAGCGCACCAACGTGACCGGCTCGGCGAAGTTCCGCCGGCTGATCGAGGGCGAGGACTTCCAGGGCGCGGTGGACGTGGCGCTGGACCAGGTGCGCGGCGGCGCGAACCTGCTCGACGTCAACATGGACGCCGACCTGCTCGACAGCGAGCGGGCGATGACCACGTTCCTCAACCTGATCGCCACCGAGCCCGAGATCGCCCGCGTGCCGATCATGGTGGACAGCTCGCGCTGGACCGTGCTCGAAGCGGGCCTGAAGTGCGTGCAGGGCAAGGGCGTCGTCAACTCCATCAGCCTCAAGGAGGGCGAGGAGGAGTTCCTGGCCCACGCCCGGCGCGTGCGCGACTTCGGCGCGGGCGTCGTGGTGATGGCGTTCGACGAGAAGGGCCAGGCCGACACCACCGAGCGCAAGGTCCAGATCTGCGGGCGCGCCTACGACCTGCTGGTGAACGAGGTCGGCTTCCCCGCCGAGGACATCATCTTCGACCCGAACGTGCTGGCCGTCGCCACCGGCATCGCCGAGCACAACGGGTACGCCAAGGCGTTCCTCGACGCCATCCCGCTGATCAAGGAGCGCTGCCCGGGCGTCCGGATCAGCGGCGGCATCTCGAACCTGTCGTTCTCGTTCCGCGGCAACGACACCGTGCGCGAGGCCATGCACTCGGCGTTCCTCTACCACGGCGTGCGGCAAGGCCTGGACATGGGCATCGTCAACGCGGGCCAGCTCGCCGTCTACCAGGACATCCCCGCCGACCTGCTGGAACTGGTGGAGGACGTGCTGTTCGACCGCCGCGAGGACGCCACCGACCGGCTGGTGGCGTTCGCCGAGACGGTGGCCGCCAAGGGCAAGAGGCGGGTCGTCGACCTGGCGTGGCGCGAGGGCACCGTGGCGCAGCGGCTGGAGCACGCGCTGGTGCACGGCATCGTCGACCACGTCGTCGAGGACACCGAGGAGGCCCGGCTCCAGGCGAAGCGCCCCCTCGACGTCATCGAGGGCCCGCTGATGGACGGCATGAAGGTCGTCGGTGACCTGTTCGGCTCGGGCAAGATGTTCCTGCCGCAGGTGGTGAAGTCGGCGCGCGTGATGAAGCGGGCCGTGGCGCACCTGGAACCGTTCATGGACGCCGAGAAGGAGCTGTCCGGCAGCACGCGCGGCAACGGCAAGGTCGTGCTGGCCACCGTGAAGGGCGACGTGCACGACATCGGCAAGAACATCGTCGGCGTCGTGCTGGGCTGCAACAACTACGACGTGGTCGACCTGGGCGTGATGGTGCCCGCGGCGAAGATCCTGGACACCGCGGTCGCCGAGGGCGCGGACGTGGTCGGCCTGTCCGGCCTGATCACGCCGTCGCTGGACGAGATGGTGTCGGTGGCGACCGAGATGCAGCGGCGCGGCCTGAAGCTGCCGCTGCTCATCGGCGGCGCGACGACGTCCCGGCAGCACACCGCGGTGCGCATCGCGCCCGCCTACGACCAGCCCACGCTGCACGTGCTGGACGCGTCGCGGGTGGCCGGCGTGGTGTCCGCGCTGCTGGACCGCGACCGGGCCGAGGAGCTGGCCGAGGCGACGGCGGTCGACCAGCAGCGGCTGCGCGAGGAGCACGAGAACCGGCTGAGCGTGCCGCTGCTGCCCCTCGCGGAGGCGCGCGCGAACCCCGAGGTCGTGTCGTTCGACGACCTGCCCGTGCCCGCGTTCACCGGCGTAAAGGTCGTCTCGCCGCCGCTGGCCGAGCTGCGGGCGATGATCGACTGGACGTTCTTCTTCCTGGCCTGGGAGCTGAAGGGCAAGTACCCGCGCATCCTGCAGACCAACCCGGCCGCGCAGGAGCTGTTCGACGACGCGAACGCGATGCTCGACGAGATCGTCGCGGACGGTTCGCTGACGCCGCGGGGCGTGTACGGCTTCTTCCCCGCGCACAGCGAGGGCGACGACATCGTGGCGGGCACGTGCCGGTTCCCGATGCTGCGCCAGCAGACGCAGAAGCCGACCGGGCGGCCGAACCGCTGCCTGGCCGACTACGTGGCGCCGGCCGGGGACCACATGGGTGGTTTCGCGGTGGCGATCCACGGCGCCGAGGAGCTGTCCGCGCGGTACGAGGCCGAGCAGGACGACTACCGGTCGATCATGGTGAAGGCGCTGGCCGACCGGCTGGCCGAGGCGTTCGCCGAGCACGTCCACCTCCAGGTGAGGCGGGACTGGTTCGAGCCCGACGCCGAGCCGGCGCTGGAGGACCTGCACGCCGAGCGGTTCCGCGGCATCCGGCCCGCGCTGGGGTACCCGGCGAGCCCGGACCACAGCGAGAAGGGCGACCTGTTCGCGCTGCTGGGGGCGGAGGAGGTCGGCATGGCGCTGACCGACTCGTTCGCCATGACGCCGGCGGCGAGCGTGAGCGGCCTGATCTTCGCGCACCCGGCGTCGCGGTACTTCACGGTGGGCCGGATCGGGTTGGACCAGGTCGAGGACTACGCGGCGCGGCGGTGCGTGCCGGTGGCGGAGGTCGAGCGCTGGCTCCGGCCGAACCTGGCCTACGAGCCGGAGGTCTGAGCGAGGAGCGGGGCGAGGTGGGAGGTCGGGGACACGATCGGGTGATCATCGAGGCGAACATGTACGGAAACGCCGTTACGCCACTCGGTGAGACATGAGGAACCCAGCCGCACGCCGGCCGACCCCACCAGCCGCCCGCCAGCTGACCCGCCCCAGCCGGCCCGACCCACCGGCCGCCCCCGGCAGACCCGACCCCGCCGCTCCGGCCCTCGCTGCCCCGCCCCCGCACACGCCCCCGCCCCCGCACACGCGCCGGACTCCCGCGCCGGCACACGCGCCGCCGCCCCCTCGCGCTCCGGCCCGCCCCGCTCCCCTGCCCGCCACACCTCGCGCCCCATCCCGCTCCGCACCCCGCGCCACGCCGCGCCCGCCACACCCGGCCCTGCGCCCACGCCGCGCCCGTCCTCACGCCGCGCGCGGCGGCCAACCACCATGCTGGCCGCCAACCACCAGCCACGAACCGCCGGTCGCGCGTTGGGCGCGCGCCGGCCACCGCCGTCCCCATCGACGCGACGACGCCCCCACCAGGGCGAACCCGGGTGGGGGCGTCGGTTAATGTCACACGATCAGGTGGTTACACCGACACGGGTTCGCGTTCGTCCGCCGGACGCCCCGCCCGCTTGGCCGCACGCCGCTCCTTGCGGCCCTCGACCATCGAGTACAGCGTCGGCACGAGCACCAGCGTCAGCAGCGTGGACGAGATCAGCCCGCCGATCACCACGATCGCCAGCGGCTTGCCGATGAACGCTCCCTCGCCCGTGATGCCCAGCGCCATCGGCAGCAGGGCGAAGATCGTCGCCGCCGCGGTCATCAGGATGGGCCGCAACCGCCGCCGACCGCCCTCGACCACGGCCTCGCGCACCGGCATCCCCTCCCGCCGGTACTGGTTGACCAGGTCGATCAGCACGATCGCGTTCGTCACCACGATCCCGACGAGCATCAGCATGCCGATCAGGGCGGGCAGCCCCAGCGGCGTGCCGGTGAGCAGCAGCAGGCCGATGGCGCCGGTCGCCGCGAACGGGATCGACACCAGCAGGATGAGCGGCTGCACGAGGCTGCGGAACGTCGCCACCATGATCAGGAACACGATCGCGATGGCCGCGAGCATCGCGAGCCCCAGGTCGGCGAACGTCTCCGCCTGGTCCGCGCTCACGCCGCCGATCGAGTACGCCGCGCCGGCCGCCAGGTCGAGCCCGTCGAGCCGCGACGTCAGGTCCGCGGTGACCGCGCCCAGGTCCGAGCCGGTCGCCTTGGCCGACACGGTGGTGCTGCGCGCGCCGTCGGTGCGGCGGACCTGGACCGGGCCGTCCACGACCTCCACGGCCGCGACCTGGCCGAGCGTCACGCCGCCGGGCAGCGGCAGGGCGCGCAGCGCGGCCACGTCGCCGGGCGCGGTGCCGGTGCGCAGCACGACCTGCTGCGGCGCGCCGTCGATCGGCAGCTGGGTGACCGGCACGCCGCGCAGCGCCTGCGCCGCGAACTGGCCGACGGCCTGGCTGCTCAGCCCGCGCGCCGACGCGGCCGCCCGGTCCACGGTGACCTGCACGCGGGGCGCGCTCACGCCGAGGTCGTTGGTGACCTCGCCGACGCCGGGCACGCCGGTCACGGCCTGCTGCACCTGGTCGGCCGCCGCGCGCAGCGACGCCTCGTCGGGCGCGGTGACCAGCACGTCGATGCTGTCCGAGCCGAACCCGGACGCCGCCGCGCCGAACGCCACCTCACCGGTGCCCTCGACGCCGCGCAGCCGCTCGGTGAGCCGCTCCTGCAACGCCTCCAGGTCGGTGCCCTCGCGCACGGTGGCGCGCAGCGAGGTGTCGCCGCTGCCGCCGAACCCGAACGCGGCCAGGCGGTTGTCCGTGCCGATGGTGACCTGGTAGGTCTCGATCTCGTCGGTCTCGGCGAACACGGCCTCGACCTTGCGGGCGGCTTCGTCGCGGGTGGCGAGGCCGGTGCCGGGCGGCAGCTTCTGCGAGCCCTGGAGCGCGGTGCCGCCGGACTGGTCGATGAAGTTGGTCTCCAGGGACCCGGCGAGGCCGAGCGTGCCGCCGAAGATGAACAGCGCGACGAGCAGCGTCGCCCAGCGGCGGGTGGTGGCGAACCGCAGCACGGGCACGTAGGCGCGTTGCAGCGGGCTGCGCTTCTCCTTCTCCAGCACGGCCTGGAGCTCGCGCTCGGCGGCCTCCGGGTCGGTCGGCGCGGCCGGGCGCTTGAGGAACCAGAACGCGAGCACCGGCACGATCGTGAGCGACACGAGCAGGGACGCCAGCAGCGCGACGGTGACCGTGATGGAGAACGGCCCGAACAGCTCGCCCGCGATGCCGCCGACGAACGCGATCGGCAGGAACACGGCGACGGTGGTCAGCGTGGACGCGGTCACCGCGCCCGCCACCTCGCGCACGCCGTCGAGCACGGCGCGCTGCTTGTCCTCGCCGTACCCGAGGTGCCGCTTGATGTTCTCCAGCACCACGATCGAGTCGTCCACCACCCGGCCGACCGCGATGGTGAGCGCGCCGAGGGTGAGCAGGTTGAGCGACAGGTCGCCGGTGTAGAGGGCGATGAGCGCGACCACGACGGACAGCGGGATGGACACCGCGGTCACCAGCGTGGAGCGCAGGGACATCAGGAACAGCAGGATGACGAGCACGGCGAACAGCAGGCCGAGCAGGCCCTCGGTGGTCAGGCCGCTGATGGCCTTCTCGACCTCGGGTCCCTGGTCGAACGCGACGGTCAGCGTGGAGCCGGCGGCCTCGCCGAGTTCGCCGAGCCGGTCGCGCACGGCGTTGGAGATCTCGACGGCGTTGCCGTCGGCGGTCATGGTGACGCTGATGCCGAGCGTGTCCTGCCCGTCGGTGCGGTTGAGCACGCTCGCGGGCTGGGGGGCGGACTCGACGGTGGCGACGTCGCCGAGGCGCACCGGCCCGACGGGCAGGGCGCGCAGGTCGTCGACGGTGCCGACGGGGCTGCCGACCTGCACGGTCAGCGTCTTGTCGGCGTCGGGCACGGTGCCGGCGGGCACGACGGCGCCCGCCGCGGTGAGGGCGGCGGTCAGCGCCTGCGGGTCGACGCGGGCCGCGGCGAGGCGGGCGTAGTCGACGGTGACGGTGACGGCGCGCTCGCGCTCGCCGCTGACGGTCGCCTCGCGGACGCCCGCGAGCGCCTCCAGCTCGGGCACGACCTCGGCGCGCAGCCGGGCGGCGGTGGCGATGTCGTCGTCACCGGAGGTCGCGGCGAGCGCGATCACCGGGATGTCGTCGGTGCCGCCCTGCGCCACGGTCGGCTCGACGCCCTCGGGCAGGCGCGGCTGGAGCCGGTTCACGGCCTGCTGCACCTGCGACACGGCGGCGTCCAGGTCGGTGCCGTAGACGAACATGACCTGGACGGTCGTGGAGCTCTCGGAGGAGCGGGCGAGGACCTGCTCGACGCCGTCGACGCCGCGCACGGCGGACTGGATCGGCTCGGCGACCTGGCTGTCCACGAGGTCCGGCGACGCGCCGGGGTACTGGGCGATGACCACCGCGGCGGGCAGCTCGATGGACGGGAACAGCTGCTGCTTGATGGAGGGCAGCGTCAGCACGCCGAAGCCGAGGACGACGAGGCTGAGCAGCCCGACGAGACCTCGGTTGGCCAGGCTCAGGCGAGCCAGCACGGACATCTTCAGGCATCTCCTTGGTGGGCGGGCCGGTTCGGCGCGACGGCGCGCGGGCCCGCGGGCGGATGGGCGAACGCTCGCACACCCCACCTGAGAACGGGCTCAGACATGGGTTGGTTGCCGCGACCCCGTCCAGTGTCGTGACCTGCGGTTACGCCCGCACCGGAACGGTTCGCGCGGACAGGTGATCTTCCTCACCGAAGAGTGAGGCCGGGGGACCCCTCCCCCGGCCTCCGCGTCCACGACGGCGTGCCCTGCCGGGACACCCGAAGGTTGTGGTGCCACCGCGGACGGCTGACGGGCACCGCACCGTGGCCGCCGCCGATCAATTACCCCACACCGGCCGCGGCGGGTTCAGCTCACCCCCTGCGGGAGTCCGCACCGGTGCGGTCGGTGCGCCTGAGCCACAGCAGGCCGAGCACGGGCAGGACGAGCGGCACGAACCCGTACCCCGCGCCGAAGTGCGACCACACCGTGGCGTCGGGGAAGGCGGCCGGGAACACCAGGCTCGCCGCGCCGACCAGCACGACCCCGGCCAGCTCCGCGGCGCACGCGAGGTAGGCGACCCGGCGCGGCGCGACCCCGGCGAGCGCCAGCGCGGCCACGACGTACACGACGGCCGCGAGCGCCGACAGCAGGTAGGCCAGCGGCGCCTGGTCGAACCGGGTGGCCAGCTGCACGCCGGAGCGCGCCGCGGCGGCGATGGCGAAGACCCCGTACACCGCGATCAGCATCCGCCCCGGCCCGGACCGGGTGGTCTCCGCGAGGGACCCCATCAGGCGCCCCACACCTGGTTGGCGCGCAGGACCATCGCGGGCACGCTGAACAGCGCGACGGCCAGCACGCCCGCGCCCCACCGCGAGCGCTCGGCGAGCGACCAGAACGCCCCGAGCGGCAGGATGAGGACCGCGGTGAGCAGGTAGCCGATGAACGTGGGCGTGTCGATCTCCCGGTCCAGGCCGATCGCCCGCACCACGCCGGCGACGAACTGCACGAGCAGGCCGGCCTCCAGCAGCACCACGACCCCGGCGAGCCCGAGGGTGGCCTTGGTGGCGAGCGTGATGGGCTTGTCGGCGACGACGAGCACGAGCGACCACGTGCCCGCGACGAGGCCGAGGACCGTGAGGGCGGTGGAGAGGGCTTGGATCATCCGGACTTCCCGTGAGCACGACGACTACCGCGCAACGTACTCCGCGTCACGACAGGGCCTGCTTGAAGCCCTCGTGCGAGGCGGTGAACCCGAGCCGCTCGTAGAAGCGGTGGGCGTCGGCGCGGGACTTGTCGGAGGTCAGCTGCACCACCGAGCAGCCCCGGTCGCGGGCCTCCGCCACGGCCCACCGCACCAGCAGCTCGCCCAGCCCCCGCCGGCGCGCGGCGGAGGCGACGCGGACGCCCTCGACCTGGGCCCGCGTCGCGGCCCGCCGGGACAGGCCGCGCAGCACGGTGAGCTGGAGCGTGCCGACCACCTGGCCGTCGTCCTCGGCCACCACCAGCACCTC
Organism: Saccharothrix sabaoui; assembly: GCF_051756985.1. Taxonomy (NCBI): domain Bacteria; kingdom Bacillati; phylum Actinomycetota; class Actinomycetes; order Pseudonocardiales; family Pseudonocardiaceae; genus Saccharothrix; species Saccharothrix sabaoui. The sequence continues at coordinate 17,981 of NZ_JBPKJK010000010.1, read as the reverse complement.
GTGCGCGGCGGCGTCGAGCAGGGCGAACGCGTCGAGGTAGGGGGTGAGGTCGGCGGGGTCCTCGCGCCGGGCGCCCAGCGGGTCGTCGGCGAGCAGGGCGACGATCGACGGGACGTCCTCGGCGGTGGCGCGGCGGATGATCGCGGTCATCCGCCCATCACACCGCACCGCCGTCACGGGCCGGTGGTGACCCGGGCGAACTCGGCGTCCGCCACCGCGGCGGCGACCCGGGCCACGACCTCGTCGAACACCGGGTCGCGGTAGTAGTCGCTGTGCCCGCGCATGGGCGAGGCCACCACGTCCGGGTCCGGGTCGAGGAACTCGGGGTCGCGCAGCCGCACGTCGTTGCCGCACTTCACGCCCCACAGCTTGGGCCCGGCGCGCAGCGGCTCGTCGTCGCCCTCGGGCCACACCTGCACGGGGCCGCCGAGCGGGTCGGTGAGCCGGTGCACGTTCCACCACCGGTCGCCCAGCTCCTCGTGCAGGCTCGCCAGCCGGGCGTGGCCCAGGTACTGCGGGAACAGCCGCGAGTACGCCCACTGGAGCTGCGAGCCGTAGGTGACCAGGCCGACCCGGTCCAGGGCGCGGCGCGCGTCGGCCTGCCGGACGTAGCGCTCGCCGTCGGCCGGGTCGGGCCGCTCGGCCTCGCGGCGCAGCAGGGACAGCGCGGCGAAGCACACGACGCTGCCCTGGCTGTGCCCGGACAGCACGACCGCGGCCACGTCGTGGTGCACGGCCAGCCGCACGGCGCGGGAGGTCAGCTCGATCGTGGCGCGCCCGCCGTAGGGCGGCGGGCAGGTGGGGTGCGCCGAGCGCGGCCAGAACGCCACCAGGTCCCACACGACGCCGACGACGGTGCGCATCCGGCCGCTCTGCCACGTCCGCACGCCCAGCAGCAGCAGGAGCAGCACCAGGCCGGACACGACGAGGCTGCCCAGCACGCCCAGCTCCTCGGCGGGGCGGGTGGTCAGCCAGGCGGCCAGGCCGGGCGGCGGCGCGGCGCGCCAGTCGGGGTGCGCGAGCCGGGCGAGCGCGATCCCGCCCGCCACCACCACGAGCACGCCGCCGAGCACGGCGGGCGCGCCCAGCAGCCAGTGGTACCGGTACTTCGCCGCCGCGACCCGCCTGCCGAGGGCCACCTTGCCCAGGCCCGGCCGGTCCGGGCGGCCCGGGTAGTCGAGCAGCACGCTCTCCCGCACCGCCGCGCCCACCGGGTGCCGCACCCACGACACCAGGCCGATCGCGTACAGCACCCCGGCCGCGGTGACCGCCGTCCAGGACGCCCGGTCCGGGGCGGGCGCCCAGCGCAGCACCACGCCCGTCGCCGCCGCCAGCGACCCGGCGGCCAGCAGCAGGGCGGTGGACGCCTGCCGCACCACCGCCGCCGCCACCGGCGGCACGACCAGCGCGAACGCGATGGCCAGCGCGCCCCACAGGCCCGCGCCGACCAGGTGGCTGGTGCTGAGCACCGGACCGGGCCGCCCGGCGGGCGCGGGGTCGCCGACCCAGTCCACGACCCGGTAGGCGAGCCCGCCGCTGAACCCGACCGCGAGCGTCGTCGCGACCGCCGCGACGACCACCGCGCCGTAGCCGTGCCACAGGGGCCGGAACCGGGCGTCCACCGCCATCAGGGCGCGGCCGTGCGCGCCGTGCCGCAGCCGCGCGCACGCCCCGAGCAGCACGACCAGCAGCAGCATCGCGAGCGCCGCCAGCACGTTCGTGACCGCCTCGAACCCGGCGAGCGGGACCACCGCGCCGGTCTCGCCGGTCGGCTGCCGCCACAGGAACCCGGTCGCCAGGCCGGCCGCGAGCAGCAGGTACGCCACCGACGCCCACTTCAGCGCCCGCGAGTTCACCGCCCGCCGGTCCGGGGACAGCGCCACGCAGCCCACCGCCCACGCCAGCACGCCGCCGCCGAGCCCGGTCACCGACCACGACAGCGCGCCGTCGGGCAGGGCGGTGCGCAGCGCGCCCGCGTACAGCACGCCCACGACGGCGCACGCGGCGGCGACGTGCGCGTCCCGCAGCACGGGCGTGCGCGGCGAGGTGTGCCAGAACGCGTAGTCGCCCAGGCTGCCCGCGCGCGTCTCCCACCGGTGGTGCGTGCCGCGCGGCTCGTAGAGGAACGTCTGCCGGCCGAACCACCACAGCACGCCGATCACCAGCACCGGCGGGACCATGCCGACCAGCAGCATCGCCCCGAACGGCCAGCCGTCGAAGAAGCCCAGCCACGGGTTGGCCGCCCGGCACGCCGCCGCCGCGGCGCACTGCCGCACCAGCAGCTCCAGCGACACGTACGCGGTGGTCGTGACGAACATGCAGGTCAGGACGAGGCCGAGGAGCCGCAGGACGGCCTCGGCGAACCGGCCGGGGCCCAGCAGCGCGTACCGGGCGAGGTTGAGGATCGCGAACGGCACGAGCAGCAGCCACAGCGCGCGGCTCGCCCCGCCGGAGGTGAACCGGCCCCAGTGGAACGCCTCGACCACCCGTTCCCGCACCGGGTCCTCGCCCGGCAGGGTGCACGCGGGTTTCGCGGCGCGCAGGAAGCGGGCCACGTCGTCACCGGCCACGGCCGTGGGGAACGGGTCGCCCAGCACGTGCTCCGGAGGGGTGCCGGACACGCCGTGCACCCTCAGCTCGACCACATCCTCAGCACGCACGCGATCACCTTCCGCTACCGGTTGGTGCCTGATGCCTACCGGATCGCCCGCCCCGGGGAGGCCGTTTCGGGGATCGGGGCACCCGGCCGGGGCAACGCGCCACCTCGACGGGCATCCTGGGTGACGCGCCCGGCCGCCGATCGCGGTCGGTCCCGACCCCCGACCCGAAAGGCTGCCCACGGTGACCAAACCCGCCCGCCGCGACCCGAGCAAGCTCGTCGACGCCTCCGGTTTCCGGCGGTTCGTCCAGCACGGCTGGGGCCCGGCCGACCGCGCCGCCCGGGTCGCGCCCGGTGCCGCCGAGGCCGCCGCCGCGCACCGCGCCCGGCTCAGCGCCGCACTGCCGGGGGCCCGCGTCGCGGTCGCCGCCGGGTGGGCCCCGGTGCGGTCCAACGACACCGACTTCGGCTTCCGGCCCGACAGCGACTTCTCCTGGCTGACCGGCTGCTCCGCCGAGGGCGCCGTGCTGGTCATGAGCCCGGTGGCCGGTGGCCACGACGCGGAGCTGTTCCTGCGCCCGCCGGCCGGTCCCGAGGAGCCGGACTTCTTCGCCAACGCCCGCGACGGCGAGCTGTGGATCGGCCCGGTGCCGGGCCTCGCCGAGTGGTCCGAGGCCCTCGGGGTGCGCTGCCGCCCGCTGCACGAGCTGCCGTCGGCGCTGCGCGGCAGGCTGCCCGCCGTGCACGCGACCGCGGGCGTCGACCCGCTGCTGGACGCGCTCGCGGGCGCCGACCACACCGCCGGGCTGCGCACCACGCTGGCCGAGCTGCGCCGGATCAAGGACGACTGGGAGGTCGGCCAGCTCCAGGCGGCCGTGGACGCCACGGTGCTGGGTTTCGCCGACGTCGCCGCCGAGCTCCAGACCGCGGTGAAGGGCGGCGGCGAGCGCTGGTTGCAGGGCACGTTCGACCGGCGCGCCCGCACCGCGGGCAACGGTCCCGGCTACGCCTCGATCGTGGCCGCCGGGCCGCACGCGCCGGTGCTGCACTGGGTGCGCAACGACGGCCCCGTGCCCGAGGACGCCGTGCTGCTGCTCGACGCGGGCGTGGAGCTGGACACCCTCTACACCGCCGACATCACCCGCACCCTGCCGGTGTCCGGGGCGTACAGCCCGGCGCAGCGGCAGGTGCACGAGCTGATCGAGCGGGCGTCCGCGGCGGCGCTGGCGGTGGTGCGGCCGGGCGCGGAGTACCGGGCGTTCCACCGCGAGGCCATGCGGGTGCTCGCGGAGGGCCTGCACGACTGGGGCCTGCTGCCGGTGTCGGTGGACGAGGCGCTCGACCCGGACGGCCAGCACCACCGCCGCTACATCGCGTGCGGCGTCGGCCACTTCCTCGGCCTGGACGTGCACGACTGCGCCAACTCGCGCGCCGAGGCGTACCACGACGGCGACCTGGAGGTCGGCATGGCGCTGGCCGTGGAGCCGGGCCTGTACTTCCACCCGAACGACGAGACCGTGCCGCCGGAGCTGCGCGGCATCGGCGTGCGGCTGGAGGAGAACGTCGTGGTGACCGGCGACGGCCACCGGCTGCTGTCGGCGGCGCTGCCGTCGGGCGCGGACGCCCTGGAGGCGTGGGTGGCCGCCGCCGGGCGGTGACACCGGGTCGGCCCGCCCGCGCACCGGCGGGCGGGCCGGCGCTCACCGCTGCCCGCGCAACCTCACCCGGGTGATCGCGTGGTGCTCCACGCCCAGCACCTCGATGCCCCAGCCCGACACGGTGACCCGGTCGCCGGGCCGCTCCGGGATGCGCCCGAGCAGCACGAGCACCAGGCCGGCGATCGTGGCGTAGTCGCCCTCCGGCGCGTCGGGCAGCTCGACGCCCAGGTCGACCAGGTCGTGCACGGGGAACGTGCCGGGCAGCACCATCGACCCGTCCGCGCCGTTGCGCACGGCCATCAGGTCGCGGTCGGTCTCGTCGAGGATCTCGCCGACGATCTCCTCCAGCAGGTCCTCCAGCGTGACGATGCCGTCGACCGCGCCGTGCTCGTCCACGACCAGCGCCATCTGCTCGCGCTCGGCCTTGAAGCGGCGCAGCGCGTCGGCGACCTTCACCGAGTCGGGGAACACCAGCGGCTGCCGGGCCACGTCGACCAGCGCCGCGCCCTCGTCGAGCAGGTCGCGCAGGTGCACCAGGCCCACCACGTCGTCCAGGTGCCCGCCGCGCGCGACGGGTGCCCGCGAGTGCCCCGAGGAGGCCAGCTCGGCCCGCGCGGTGGGCACGTCCCACGCGGCGTCCAGGGTGACCACCGCCCGGCGCGGCACGAGCACCTCGCGCAGCCGCCGGTCGTTGATCTCCAGCGCGCCGGTGATGATCATCCGCTGCTCGGCGTTCAGGCCGCGCTGCGCCGACACCAGCTCGCGCAGCTCCTCCGACGACATCTGCTCGGACTCGGCGTCGGGCTTGCCGCCGAACAGGCGCACGACGACGTCCGTGGACGTGCTCAGCGCCCACACCACCGGCCGCGAGACCGTCGACAGCAGGTCCAGCGGCCGGGCCACGAGCAGCGCCCAGCGCAGGGCGTACTGCATGGCCAGCCGCTTGGGCGCCAGCTCGCCGAACACCAGGGTGAGGAACGTCAGCACGATCGTGACCAGGGCGATGGCCACCGCGTTCGCCGCGTCGCCGAGGAACGACAGCAGCGGCGTGATCGGCCGGGCCAGCGACACCGCCGCGGTCGCCGAGGCGAGGAACCCGGCGAGGGTGATGCCGATCTGGATGGTCGCGAGGAACCGGTTGGGGTCGCGGGCCAGCCGCACCAGCGTGCGCCCCGACCTGCCGCCCTCGCGCTCCAGCGCCCGCAGCTGTCCCTCGCGCAACGAGATCAGCGCCATCTCCGAGCCGGAGAACAGCGCGTTGAGCAGCACCAGGACCGCGACCAGCGCGATCGTGAATCCGTACCCGTCCACATCCCCTCCGTACCCCGGGCGACCAGGGGCGCAACGCTACCGGCGCGTTGCTCTTTCCGAGTGGCGCGACGGCCCGACCGGCCCCGACCGGCCCCGTCCTGGGCTACAACCATGACGGGGAGGTCACATGGGGTCGGACGCGCTCCACCGGTGCTTCGTGGTCGTGGACGTCGAGGGGTACGGGGACCCGGCGCGCACGTCACCGCACCGCACCGCCGCGCGCGAGGGCATGTACCGGGTGCTGATGACGGCCTTCGCCGAGTGCGGCCTGCCGTGGGACGACAAGTCGGTCGACGACGCGGGCGACGCCGTGCTCGTGCTGCTGCCCGGTGAGGTGCCCAAGAGCCACCTGGTCGAGCAGCTGCCGGAACGCGTGGCCGCGAACCTGCGCCGGCACAACCACGTCCACTCGCACGAGGCGCACCTGCGGATGCGGATGGCCGTGCACGCGGGCGAGGTCCACTACGACGACCGGGGCCGCACCAGCGCGGAGATGATCTTCACCTACCGCATCGTGGACGCGCCGTCCGCCAAGCGGGCGCTGGCGGGCTCGACGGCCACGCTGGCGCTGGTGGTGTCCGACCACTTCTACCGCTCCGTCGTCCGGCACGAGCCGGCCGCCCGACCGGGTGACTTCGCCCAGGTGGGGGTCGCCGTCAAGGAGGTGGACGCGCTCGTCTGGCTGCGCCTGGTCGACGGCCACCCGCTCGACGCCGGCGCCACCGGCCCCTCCCGCGCCCGCCCCGCCGCCCCGACCGGGCGTCCCCTCGTCCCCGACCGGCTCAGCGCCGCGGAGATGGGCCGGATCGTGGACGTCCTGCTGGGCACGCCGGGGTTCCGGACCCCGGCGGAACGCGACCTGCTGATGTCGTTCCTGCCGTTCGCGGGCGCGATCAACCGCCACCCGGCGAACCGGACCGACGTGATGAGCATCGTGCTGACCAGCCAGGACTACCCGAACGGGGTGGAGCGGCTGGTCGAGTGCGCGCGCATGTTCGCCGAGGGCTCCACGGCGATGGCCGAGCTGGAGACGCTCGTGGCGGACCACCGGCCGGGCCTGGACCGCCCCCTGGGCTAGCCCGGCCCGGGAACAGCCGGGCCCGGGGCGCGGGGTCAGACGGGTGCGGCGTGGCGGCCGGTGGCCAGGGAGCGGCCGGTGGTGGACAGTTCGGCGGCCACCCGGTCGACGGCGGCGGCGAACTCCGGGTCGTCGCAGTTCCAGTCGGCGAGCCGGGACAGCAGCCAGCGGCGCCAGGAGGCGACCAGCTCGGCGAACACGGCGGTGCCGCCGGCGGTGAAGCGGTACTGGTCGGCGGTCTCGACCAGGTAGCCGCGGGTCTGGAGCTGGCGGGCCACCGGTTCGAAGACGCCCGGCGGGACCTTCGTGTCGGCGGCGAGCCGGTCGAGGGTGGCGGCCCCGTGCTCGACGCTCTGCCGGAACACCCGGACCATCAGCCACGCCTGGGCGTGCGTGAGGGGCACGCCCGAGGCGGCGAGGACGTCCGGGGTGGGGTCGCGGCGCTCGCGGCTGACCACGAGGGCGACGAGCTTGTCCAGCTCGTGCCCGGAGTCCCACGTGCGGGGCTCGGCGAAGTTGTCGCCCACGGCGGTCGCGGAGGCCCGCGCGGTGTCGCGCAGGGGCACCTCGCGCAGGAACAGCGCGACCAGGAACGCGACGGCGGCGACCGGCGCGGCGGACAGGAACACGGTGTGCAGGGTGTCGCTGTACGCCTGGACGATCGGCGCCTTCAGCTCCGGCGGCAGGGCGTGCAGGGCCTTCACGTCGGACGCGGCGCGCGGGTCGACGCCGGGCGGGATCGCGGCGGCCAGGTTGTCCGGCAGGTTCGAGGCGTAGACCGTGCCGAAGACCGCCACGCCGAACGAGCTGCCCAGGGTGCGCAGGAAGCTCACGCCGGACGTGGCCACGCCCAGGTCCTCGTAGTTGGTGGTGCTCTGCACCACGACCATCGTGACGGGCATGCACATGCCCACGCCCAGGCCGAGCACGAGCATGAACACCGACGCCTGCCAGAACGGCGTCGACGGCCGCAGCTGGGCCAGCAGCAGCATGCCGCCGACCATCATGACGCTGCCGAACAGCGGGAACACCCGGTAGCGCCCGGTCTTGGAGATGACCGTGCCGGTGGTGACGGAGGCGAACAGCAGGCCCGCGACCAGCGGCAGCATCTCCAGGCCGGACTGCGTGGCGGACACGCCGTGCACGTACTGGAGGTAGGTGGGCAGGAACGTGACGCCGCCGAGCATCGCGAACCCGACGACGAAGCTGAGCACCACGCACACGGTGAACGTGCGGTCGCGGAAGAGCCGGATGGGCAGCACGGGTTCGGCGGCGCGGTTCTCCACCAGCACGAACGCCACCAGCGCGACGACCGAGCCGACGACCATCCACAGGATCGTCGGCGACGACCACGGGTACTCCACGCCGCCCCAGCTGGTGACGAGCGTGAGGCCGGTGGCGGCGAGGCCGATGAGCAGGATGCCGAGGTAGTCGATGCGCGGCCTGGTCGCCGCGCGCACCCCCGGCAGCGCGAACGCGCCCACCGCGAGCACCACGACGCCGAGCGGCAGGTTGACGTAGAACGCCCACCGCCACGACAGGTGGTCCACGAACAGGCCGCCGAGCAGCGGGCCGACCACGGTGGCCACGCCGAACACCGCGCCGATGAACCCCTGGTACTTGCCGCGCTCGGACAGCGGCACGACGTCCGCGATCACCGCCGCCGAGGTGACCATCAGCCCGCCCGCGCCGAGGCCCTGCACGGCGCGGGCCAGGATCAGCCACGTCATCGAGTCGGCCCAGCCGCACAGGAACGAGCCGGCCATGAACAGCACGACGCTCGCCAGGAACGCCCGCTTGCGGCCGAACAGGTCGCCGAACTTGCCGATCAGCGCCGTCATGATCGTCTCGGCGAGCAGGTAGGAGGTGACCACCCAGGACAGGTGGCCGCCGCCGCCGAGGTCGCCGACGATCGTCGGCAGCGCCGTCGCCACGATCGTCTGGTCGAGCGCGGCGAGCAACATCCCCAGCATGATCACCGCGACGACGGCGTTGCGCGCGCCGCGCCCGACCTCGACCCGTTCGGCCACTGTGGACACCTCCGCGGTGGACGATAGGACGATCGACGTCCCTTCGCCGCCGCAGACACCGTCGGGTGAACCCCGGGCGCGGGGTCACTCCACGGTGACGCTCTTGGCGAGGTTGCGCGGGCGGTCGACGTCGCGGCCCAGCGAGCGCGCCAGGTGGTAGGCGAAGAGCTGGAGCGGCACCGAGAGGGTGATGGGGGTCAGGGCGTCGTGCGCGCGGGGCACCCGGATCACGTCGGTGGCCAGGCCCGGCGGCAGGTCGGCGTCGGTGACCGCGATGACGGGGCCGCCGCGCGCCTTGATCTCCTCGATCGTGGCGGTGTTCTTGGCCAGCAGCTCGTCGTCGGGCACCAGCACGACGGTCGGCATGGACGGGTTGATCAGCGCCAGCGGCCCGTGCTTCAGCTCGGACGCCTGGTACGCCTCGGCGTGCACGTAGGAGATCTCCTTGAGCTTCTGCGCGCCCTCGCGGGCCACCGGCCAGCCGCGCACGCGGCCGACGAAGAACATGTGCTCGGCCCCCGCGTACTTGCGCGCCACCTCGGCGATCCGGTCCTCCTCGGCGAGGACTTGCGCGATCGTGTGCGGCAGTTCGCCCAACCCGGTGACGACCCGGCGTCCCTCGGTGATGGACAGGTCGCGCACGCGGCCGAGGTCGAGGGCGAGCATCGCCAGCGCGACGGCCATGGTGGTGAACGACTTGGTGGCCGCCACCGACACCTCGGGCCCGGCGTGCAGGAAGATCCCGTGCCCGCACTCGCGGGCGATGGTGCTGCCGACCGCGTTGACCACGCCGATGACGTGGCCGCCCTTGCGCTTGAGCTCCTGCACGGCGGCCAGCGTGTCCAGCGTCTCGCCCGACTGGCTGATGGCGACGTAGAGGGTGTCGGGGTCCACGACCGGGTTGCGGTAGCGGAACTCGGAGGCGGGCTCGGCGTCGGCGGGGATGCGCGCCAGCTCCTCGACCAGCTGCGCGCCGACCTGCCCCGCGTAGTACGCCGACCCGCAGCCGAGCAGCTTGACCCGGCGGATGCGCTGGTAGTCCTGCGGGGTGAGGCCCACGCCGTCCAGGCGGGCCGAGGAGAACCGGTGGTCCAGCCGGCCGCGCAGGCAGCGGTCCACCGCGTCGGGCTGCTCCCGCATCTCCTTGTACATGAAGTCCGGGTGCTCGCCCAGCTCGTACTCGGCGGTCGGCACGTCGATCGCGGTGGGCGTGCGGGTGGTGGTGGCGCGGGCGTCCATGGTGGACGTCCGGTAGCCGTCGGCGGTGACGGTGGCGATCTCGTCGTCGTCGAGGTAGATGACCTGCTGGGTGAAGCGGACCAGGGCGGTGACGTCCGAGGCGATCAGCATCTCCTGCTCGCCGACGCCGAGGACGACGGGGCTGCCGCGCCGGGCGGCGACCAGCTCGCCGGGCCGGTCGGCGTCCATCACGATCACCCCGTACGTGCCCTCGACCTGCGCCAGCGCCTCGCGCACGGCGTCTTCGAGGGTCGCGGCGGAGCTGCGCGCGACCAGGTGGGCGAGCACCTCGCTGTCGGTGTCCGAGGCGAGGTCCACGCCCTCGGCGCGCAAGCGGTTGCGCAGCTGGTCGGAGTTCTCGAACACGCCGTTGTGCACGATCGCCACGCGCCGCCCGGCGTCCACGTGCGGGTGGGCGTTGCGGTCGTTGGGCTCACCGTGCGTGGCCCAGCGGGTGTGCGCGATGCCCGACGGCCCGCCGGTGCCCGCGGGCACGGCCCGGCGCAGGTCGCCCACGCGGCCGGCGGTCTTGACGACCTGGAGCTCCTCCCCCGCGACCGCGATGCCCGCCGAGTCGTACCCCCGGTACTCCAACCGGTGCAGCCCTTCCAGCAGCACCGGCACCGCGTCCCGCGACCCCACGTACCCGACGATCCCGCACATCGCTGTCGACCCCTCTAGCCGTAGACGATCCGGCGGAGCTGGCGCTCGGACAGCGGCGGCGCGGCCACCGGCCGCACGTCCAGCTCCTCGCGCAACAACGCCCAGATCCTCGCGTTGGCCACCCCGTCCCGGCGGAGTTCGGCGTGCCTGCGCAGCACGTACTCCTCCGCCGTCTCCACGAAGTAGCCCATGACGTCGGACACGACCCGTCGCGCGAGCGCGGCGGGCAGCCCGGTCGTGCGGACCACGTGCCGCAGCAGTTCGGCGGGCACCTCGTCCTCCACGGCGTCCAGCATGGCGACAGCCAACCACCGCGCCAAACCCCGTGCCCGATTTCGGGCACGAGGTTCCGGGTGCGCGGGAGAGGGGTCCGCCCGGCGGGTCAGGCGTGCGCCGGCACCCGCCGCCGCAGCATCGTCGCCCCCAGGGCGACCCAGGCGACCAGCACGCCGCCGGTCATGGTCAGCGCCATCGCCAGGCCGTCGTTGCCCAGCAGGCCGACGACCGGCGCGATCAGCGCGCCGATGCCGAACTGCGCGGCGCCCAGCAGCGCGGCGGCGGTGCCGGCCGCCTCGCCGTGGCGGGACAGCGCCAGCGCGGGCGCGTTGGGCAGGACGAGGCCCACCCCGGCGAGCAGGAGCAGCAGCGGCACGAGGAAGCCGATCAGCCCGCCGAACCCGGATGCCGTGGCCGCGATGAGCACCACGCCGAAGACCAGCGCGCCCGCCAGCGCGCCGAACACGATCCGGCGCTCCGACCAGCGGTTGAGCAGCACCACGTTCGCCTGCGACGCCCCGATCAGCGCCACCGCGCCGATCGCGAACACCAGGCCGAACTCCTGCTGGTCCAGCCCGTAGGTGTCCTGGAGCACGAACGAGGAACCCGAGACGTACGAGAACAGGGCCGACATGCCGAGCGCGGCGACCAGGACCAGCACGACGAACTGCCGGTCGGCCAGCAGCTCACCGTAGGTCCGCAGCACCGGCCGGAACGAGCTCGTCCGGCGCCTCTCCGGCGGCAGCGTCTCCTTCAGCAGGAAGATCGCGACCAGCATCGACGCCACGCCGAGCGCCGCGAGCACGGCGAACACGCCGCGCCACGAGCCGGTCAGCAGCACGGCCGCGCCGACCGACGGCGCGAGGATGGGCGCGGCGCCCATCACGAGCATCAGCCGGGACATGATCGTCGCGGCGGCGCGACCGGTGAACAGGTCGCGCACCACGGCCATGGCGACCACCATGGCGGCGGCCGCGCCGACCCCCTGCAGGGTGCGCAGCAGGCCGAGGACGACGACGTTCGGCGCGATCAGGCACAGGGCGGACGCGACGACGTGCACGGCCGTGCCGGCGATCAGCGGCAGCCGCCGGCCGAAGGAGTCGGAGAGCGGGCCGATGACCAGCTGCCCCAGGCCGAGGCCGACGAGCGTGCCGGTGAGCGTCAGCTGCACCGCGGACTCGGACGCGCCGAGGTCGGCGCCCAGCTCCGGCAGCGCGGGCAGGTACATGTCGATCGTGAAGGGACCGAGGGCGATGAGCGCGCCCAGGACGAGGATGACCCGGACCCGGGCGGCCCCGGTCGGCGGTCCGGCCACCTGCCCCGGGGCGTCCGGCGTGGATGGACTGCGCAGAGTGGCCTCTTCCATAACCGGTGCGAACACCCCCCGGTGCCGGCCTTGTTCCGGTCGGCCGACTTCCGTGATCCTCGACACGGGTCCGCGCCGCCGCCCGCCGGGGGTCCCGGGCACCGCCGGTCGTGCGGCCCGGTCACCAGCGGATGTCCTCCAGCGCGTCCAGCGGCGCCCGCCGGTCGAGGGACTCGGGGGCCGTGAAGGTGTCGGCGGCGGTCAGCGCGGCCGGGAACGCGAGGCCGCACCGCCGCTCCACCTCGCCCACCGCCACCTGGAACACGCGGAACTCGTCGAGCTCCAGCGACTCCAGCCGGTCGAGGTTCTGGGTCAGCACGAACGCCCGCGCCCGGAGCACCCCGCCGGCGGCGAACGCGATGACCTTCCAGTACTCGCGGGGCAGGGCGACGCCGCGGAACACCCGGTCGTCGTCCTGGAACACCGGGCCGCCGTAGACGCTGACGCGGAGGTCGTCGACGTCCGCGTCGGCCAGCACGGCGTCCTCCAGCCGCCCCCACAGCCCCTGCCTCATGCTCTGGTTGAAGTCGTCCACCTGCGGCGTGATGTTGGTGAAGAAGAACGAGTCTACGTTGGCCCGCTCCGCGCCCGGCCCCCACAGCAGGTCGGCGCGGCGCGCGAGGTGACCGCGGTCGAGCCGGTTGCCCCGGTACAGCTCGTCGCCGACCTGGTGCTCGGCCGGGACGCGCGGGTCGAGCACGAACGGGATGCCGGCGCGGTCGACCGACCGCAGGTCGCCGCCGTCGACGTTCCACGCCACCCAGCGGGCGAAGCGCCGCGACTTCGACTGGGCCAGCGAGAAGTGGGTGTAGTGCAGGACGGGTGAGCCGTCCAGCTCGACGGCGTCCGCGCGCGCCCCCTCGTCCAGGACGGGCAGGCCGACGGGCTGCCCGAGGAAGTGCTCGTCGAAGCCGGTCCGCACGGCGGGCCTCTTCGGCGGCGTGAGCGAGATGCCCAGCTTCTCGAACACCGACTGCGGCAGGCACGCCAGCGCGTGCTCGTCCGCGCTGGCGCCCGCCTCGCCCGCGAAGTGCAGGCCGGCCATGGTCCTGCCGACCCGGCCGTTGGACGACTTGAACAGCCACACCGCGCCGGAGTCGCCGCCCTTGCTGATCTCGCCGTCGGGCGCGGGCCGCTTCGGGTCGGGGCCGATCTCGAAGCCGCCGATGTCGCGCGGGCCGACCCCCGGGCCGTAGTCGATCTTGACCAGCACGTCGACGCGCCGGACCACGCCGTGCGTCACGCCGGTCGTGCGCCCGCTCTTGACGACCTTGTCGCCCAGCTCCGGCTCGCCCAGCTTCTCCACGACCACGCCGAGGCCGGTGACCTCCGCGGTGAACCGCCGGTCCTCGATCGTGGCGACGGCGCAGTCGCCGGCCGCGCCCAGGTGCGAGCGGACGAGCCTGCCGAGCCGGTTGCGGTCGGTGCGGTTGTCGTCGTGCACGCCCGGCTGGACCACGTCGTCGCCCAGCGCGCCGGTCGGTCCGTGCAGGACGTGCCAGTTGCTCAGCACGTACGGCGTGCCGTCCACCCGGTCGTGCACGACGCAGCCGAAGGTGCCCGCGGACACCCGCACGTGGCCCAGGCTGACGCCCGGCGCGACCGGGTCGACGCGGGTCTTGCGGACGTCGGCCGCGGCCTCCTCGACCACGCGGAAGTCGGCCCGGTAGTCGCGCTGGAGCACGTCGGTGGGCACGGTGACGCCGTCGACGACGACCGAGTCGGGCAGCGGCGCGGTGCCCAGCGCCGCCAGCGCCTCGGGATCGGCCTTCTGCCGGACGGTGAACTGCACGGCGACCTCGTCGGTGACGCGCCCGCCGGCGACCTTGTGGCCGATGCCGATGGACGACACGTTCGGGTCGCGCAGGAAGTCGGCGCCCCTGGTGCGCACGAACTGCCGCAACGACTCCCGCGAACCGCTCTTCTCCTTGGCCACGATCGCATCCCCCTGGTGTGCGCGCGTCGGTGGCCTTGCTGTCGACGTCCCCCGATCCGGTGTTAGCGCCACCCCGTTCCGTTCACCCGTTCGCCCTAATGTCGGCGACCGAACGCAGGACGCCTCACACCGACGACTGAAAGATCGATCCCCGGTGGCGTACCGCTGAACTCTGATCGGACCTGTCGGTGATCGCCGTCGCGTGCTGTTGTTCAAGGACCCCGACGTCGGCACCGGGCCGACTCCCCGCACGCTGGAGGAACCGTGAGGATCAGGCACGCGGCGGTGGCCGCGTCACTCTTGGCCGGACTGGTCGCGGCGCCCGCGCACGCCGCGCCCGAGGGGGTCGTGCTCGACAGCGGGCACCCCGCGGCCGTCGCGGGCAGCTACGTCGTGGTGCTCAAGGACCGGGCCGACCTGGCCGCCGCGCGCACCGCGATCAAGGGCGTCACGCACACCTACACCTCGGCCCTGGCCGGGTTCGCCGTGCGCACCGGCGCCGCCGCGGCCCGCCGGCTCGCCGCCGACCCGCGCGTGGCGTACGTGGCGCAGGACCTGGTCGTGGGCCTGCCCGAGGGCGACACCGCGACCCCCGCCGCCCCGCCGGGACCGTCGGCGCGGGTGCTCGGCCTCCAGCCGTCGCCGCCGTCCTGGGGCCTGGACCGGGTCGACCAGCGCTCCCTGCCGCTGGACTCGAAGTACTTCCACCCGAACGCGGCGGGCGGCGTGCGCGCCTACGTCGTCGGCACCGGCATCCGCTACACGCACCAGGAGTTCGAGGGCCGCGCCGTCCCGGGCTACGACCCGGTCGGCGGCGTCACCCCGCCCGGCAACGACTGCAACGGCCACGGCACGCACATGGCGGGCACCGTCGGCGGCGAGACCACCGGCGTGGCCAAGGACGTGACGCTGGTGTCCGTGCGGGTGCTCAACTGCCAGGGCTCCGGCACCTACTCGCAGATCATCGCGGGCGTCGACTGGCTGACCCAGGACGCGGCGGCGAGCGGGCAGCGGGCGGTCGCGCTCATGACGCTCGGCGGCGGCACGAACCTGCCGCTGAACAACGCCATCACCAACTCCATCAACGCGAACGTGCACTACTCGGTGGTGTCCGGCGCGTCGAACGCCGACGCCTGCAACTACTCCCCCGGCTCGGTGCCGCTCGCGACCACCGTCGGCGCGACCGACGCCAACGACGCCAAAGCCGGCTTTTCCAATTACGGCCCGTGCATCGACGTGTGGGCGCCGGGCGTGAACATCACCTCGGCGTGGGGCACCACCGACACCGCCTACTCGACGATCAGCGGCTCCACCGCCTCCGCGCACGCGGCGGGCGTGGCGGCGCTGTGGCGGAAGCGGTTCCCGGCCGACTCGGCCGTCCAGGTGGCGGCGGCGCTGACCGCCAACGCCACGCCGGGCGTGGTCGTCAACCCCGGCGCGGGCTCGCCGAACCTGCTGCTGTTCTCGGCGATGATCCCGGTGTGACCGCCGCCCGCGACCGCGGCGTCACCCGATGCCGCGGTCGCGGGCGTACACGGCGGCCTGCGTGCGGTCGCGCAGGCCGAGCCGGGTGAGGATGCGCGAGACGTGGTTCTTCACCGTGCCCTCGCCCAGGTGCAGGCGGCGGGCGATCTCGCGGTTAGTGGAGCCGGCGGCGACGAGCCGCAGCACCTCCACCTCGCGGTCGGTGAGGCCGTGCGGCGCGACCCCGCCGGGCGTGACCGGCGTCAACGCGCTCGCCAGGCGCGCCGCCGCGGCCGGGTCCACCTGCACGACCCCGGAGTGCGCGAGCCGCACGGCCGCCGCCAGCTCCGCGGCGGGCCGGTCCTTGAGCAGGTAGCCGCTCGCCCCGGCGCGCAGCGCCCGCACCACGTACTCCTCGTCGTCGAACGTGGTCAGCAGGACCACCTTCGCCGCCAGCCCCCGGTCGCGCAGGGCGGTGAGCGCGTCGATGCCGTCCAGCCCCGGCATCCGGATGTCCATCAGCACCACGTCCGGGTGCTGCTCGGCGACGAGGTCGACGGCCGCCCGGCCGTCACCGGCCGTGCCGACGACGTCGATGCCGGGTTGGAGGCCGAGCAGGGCCGCGATGCCCTCCCGGACGAGCTGCTGGTCGTCCACCACGACGACGCGCACGGTCACGCCGCCCTCCTCGGCACCACGACGGTGAGCCGGGTCCCGGCCGCGCCGCGCACGTCGACCGAACCGCCCACCTGCGCCACCCGTTCCCGCAGGCCGCGCAGCCCGAACCCCTCGTCGCCCCCGGCGCCGGGGCCGCCGTCCGCGACGACCAGCTCCGCGGCCTCCGCCCCGCAGTGGACCGTCACCACGACGTCGCGGCCCGCCGCGTGCCGCAGGGCGTTGGTGACGCCCTCCTGCGCGGCGCGGTAGAGCGCGAGCAGGGTCGTGGTCGCGTAGCGGCTCTCGTCCCCCGTGCAGTCGACCACCACGTCCAGGCCGCGGGCGAGCCGTTGCAGCGACTCGGCCAACCGGAAGGGCTCCCGCAGCGCCCGCACCGAGAGCCGCACGTCCTCCAGCGCCCGCTTCGCCGACTCCCGGGCGTCCGAGACGGCCCGGTCGGCCGAGGCGGGGTCGACGCCCCGGAACGCCTCGGCCCGCTCCAGCAGCACCGCCACCGCCGTCAGGTGGTGCCCCACCCCGTCGTGCAGGTCCCGCGCCACCCGCACCCTCTCGGCCGCCGCCGACAGCTCCGCCATGGCCACCGCCAGCACCACCCCGATGCCGAACATCAGCAGGTCCGACACGTGCTCCGCGGACCGCTCCCAGCCGGGCGCGGTCACCTGGAACGCCACCACCATCACCGCCGCGCACCCGACGCCCACCACCACCGAACCCCTGCGGCCGAACGCGAAGTACGCCCCGAACGGCAGCAGCACGAACAGCACCCGCGCCATCCCCGACCCGTCGGCCCACGTCACCAGCACGACCAGCGCGGCCTGCGCCGCCAGCACCGCCCACGCCGGCAGGCGGCGCGCGGACCCGACCGCCACCAGCGCCGCCAGCCCGAGCGCGAACGGCACCCACCGGGTCACCCCGAACCCGGCCACCCCGGCGTACCCGCCGGCCACCAGCACGACCCCGCACAGCAGGGGCGACAACCACGACACAGGGCGCACGACAGCAGGCTACGGCCCGGCGCGCCCTCGCCGGGCGGTCGCGGAGCGGTGGGCCGGCGGACCGGGGACCGGCACGTGCCGATCGGCACCCCCGGGCCGGCCGGTCGGCACTGACCGCGCGCCCGGTGGCGTCCCTAGCGTCCACGACATGGACTTCTTGGCGCGGTTCGGCGCGGTGTGCGGGGTGGTGGCCGGGGTGCTCATCGGGGTGCCCGGGGCGGTGGAGGGGGTGACCGGGGAGACGGCGGCGACGAGCCTGCTGATCGGGCTGTCGCCGGCGCTCGCGGTGCCACTGCTGACCGCGCTGCACCTGGCGCAGCCCCGCACGCGGCTCGGGGACGCGGGCTACGCGGTGAACCTCGTCGGGCTCGGGCTGTTCGGGGCGGCGGCGTACTCGCTGAACGTCGTGCTGTTCTTCCTCGACGTGCCGCCCGCCGCGCCGACCAGGGCCGTGCTGACCGCGAGCGCGCTGGTGTTCGCGGTGGGCTCGGCGCTGTTCGGGGCGGCGATGATCAGGGCGCGGGTCCACCCGCCGGTGCCGTCGTGGGCCTACGCGGTCGGGCTGCCGGTGTTCACGTTCGCCACGCGGTTGCCGGACTCGCCGCTGACGAGCGCGCTGCACGTGGTGGCCGGCGGCGCGCTGGCGTGGCTCGCGGTCTCGGTCCACCCGGCGGTCGCGAGGACGACC